>NZ_JAACFW010000016.1:0-120155 GCF_029237245.1 Aeromonas sp. 5HA1 | reverse complement strand
AGCAGCAGTTGGCGCTGATGAGCCAGAAGGCCCAGTTCTTTGAGGCCGTCGTCGATGTGCTGAAGAACGACTACGGCGTCTCCATCGTAAAAAAGCGACCCGGCAAGTCCTCTCGCAGCGGCAAGTCGAGAGGCTGACCATCGTCAGGGCTTGCCTGTTTCTGGGAATAAGCCGTCAGGCTTACTACAAGCGCAATCGGGTTGCCGACGAGCGCCATGCACAGGGGCAGCAGGTGGTGCGCTTCGTGCGTCAGGTACGGCTGCGACAACCGCGGGTCGGCACCCGCAAGCTGCATTATCTGCTCCAGGGTCAGGATGATGTGTGGCTCAAGGTCGGGCGGGACAGGCTGTTTCGGATATTGGCCGAGCATCGCCTGCTGGTGCCGCCCAGGCGAGCGTATCACAAGACCACCCACAGTTTTCACCGTTTCTACCGTCATCCCAACTTGCTCAAGGTGGGGCCGGAGCAGGTCACACCGGTAGCCCCGGAGCAAGTCTGGGTCGCCGACATCACCTATCTGCCAGCCAGGAGTGGGCCACTGTACCTGAGCCTGGTGACGGATGCTTACTCACGCAAGATAGTGGGCCATCACGTGCACGAAAGTATGCACGCCGAGTCGGTGGCGATGGCGTTTAAGAAAGCGCTGAAGCAACGGCGTAGCAGCGGGAAGCTTATCCATCACTCAGACCGCGGCGTGCAGTATTGCTCGGGGCTGTATCAGTCATTGCATGAACGGTACGGGGTGAGATGTTCGATGACCGATGGGTATGACTGCTACCAGAATGCGTTGGCGGAGCGGGTGAACGGGATTTTGAAAGGAGAGTTGTTGTTGCAAAGCCCACAGGACCTGGCGCAAGCGCGGGAGATGGTGCGTGAGGCGGTGGATATCTACAACGTGGAGCGGCCGCATCATGCGTTGAAATACAGAACCCCCGATGCAGTGCATCGGGGGTTCTGAGTGGAGAAATGCTAGCCGAAAATGTGTAAACCTATTTCAGGACTAGACAGCCCGTTTGACGGACTGCCCGGTTCGAACGTGATATGTGTACAGATCTCGTTATCACTGACATGCAGCAAACCCCCGGGCAATCTGATTGTCCGGGGGTTTTGTTTTTCCATGGCGGCCATTCGACCCTATATCGGTTCAGCTATTCGCCCAGCCTCTTCATTACTCTGATCGCATCGGGTGATCTGGTCGTCATGATTGCCAGAACCTTGTTCGTATGCGTCATCAGTGGATTACCTCAGCCTACTGCTCTAGCTCAGTGGGAAGGTCAGCCACAAGACGCTGTTACTTGCCTAACGGGGTTAAGTATCATTATGAGCAAGGCATTGCTTTAATTTTGGTTTTAAATACTGGGTGTGCAACTTTTGGTAGTGTTATATGCCAGCTGCGCAACTTGTTGCGCTCTTTTGGGGAGGATTTAGAACTGAGTTTTTATTAAGTATTTGTTTTTTATAAATAAAAATGTTTGGCATGGTCACTGCTAATGGTTTCGGTCGAGTGTCATTATCGTTCAACCAATCAGGAGCATACCCATGCCAACTCCATGTTATATCAGCATCGAAGGTAAAACCCAGGGCAACATCACCGCGAGTGCCTTCACCTCCGATTCCGTCGGCAACATCTTCGTGCAAGGTCACGAAGACGAGATGCTGGTACAAGAGTTCCAACACGTTGTGACCGTACCGACTGACCCGCAATCCGGTCAACCGGCTGGTCAGCGTGTCCACAAGCCGTTCAAATTCACCGTTGCCCTGAACAAGGCCGTACCGCTGATGTACAACGCCTTGGCCTCCGGTGAAATGCTGCCGAAAGTGACCCTGAAGTGGTATCGCACTTCCGTGGAAGGCAAGCAGGAGCACTTTTTCTCTACCGTGCTGACCGATGCCACCATCGTCGATATCGACTGCCAGATGCCCCACTGCCAGGACCCGGCGAAGTCTGACTTCACCCAGCTGATCCAGGTCTCTCTGGCCTATCGCAAGATTGACTGGGAACACACAGTTGCCGGTACCTCCGGCTCTGACGACTGGCGCGCACCCAGCGAAGCGTAAGTTGATACAAAGGGGCACTGCTTGCGGTGCCCTTTGCTATCTGCGCGATTGACGAGCATCCATTTGAGGATATCTCGCCGACTGTCTTCTACTCCCCCGTTCTGCACCACCCCGATTTTTTCTTGTACCCGTTTGCTCTTTGCGAGTGGGTACAAGAAAAAAACCGAATTCACGTCTTGTCGCACGCCGTCAAGGGCGTGCGGTAGCCATGGTGTCAGAAAAACCAGGGCGATGGCGGATCTCTCACACAGCTTGAAAAGCCCCCGAATGTACGGGGCTGTACCATATCTCAGAGGCGCTCACCGATGGCAGACAGCACAGGATTACAATTTACCGTCAAGGTAGGGGCGCTGCCCGAGAGCACTTTCGTGGTGGCCGAGTTTGCGCTGGAAGAGGCGCTGAACAGCCCGTTCCAGTTGCGGTTAGAATTGGCGAGCCCAGAGCCTGACGTCGACTTTGCCGATGTATTGGACCAGCCGTGTGAGCTCCTGGTCTGGTACAACGGCGAGTTGCAGCGGCGGGTGTGTGGTGTGGTCAGTGACTTTGCGCAAGGGGACAGCGGTTTTCGCCGTACCCGCTACCAGCTGCTGGTGCAGCCGGCGTTGTGGCGGCTTTCGCTGCGTCATAATTCCCGCATCTTCCAGGCGCAGAAACCCGATGAAATCCTCTCCATCCTGCTGCAAGAGCACGGCATTACCGATTACGCCTTTGCGCTGAAGAACGAGCATGCTCAGCGCGAATACTGCGTCCAGTATCGCGAGAGCGACCTCGATTTTGTCAACCGCCTTGCCGCCGAAGAGGGGGTCTTCTATTTCCATGAATTCGACGCGGGCAAACACCGCATCGTGTTTGCTGACGATGCGGCTGCGTTGACAGCCGGCCCCGAGCTCTTTTTCAATCTCGGCAACCGCTCGCTGGAACAAGGCCCTTATGTACGTCAGTTCCACTACCGCGAGGCGGTGCGCACCTCTGATGTAGAGCTCAAGGACTACAGCTTCAAGACGCCGGCCTACGGACTCTCCCACAAAAAGCAGGGCAGCGAGCTGGAGCACCAGCGCGATACCTATCAGCACTTTGATTTTCCCGGTCGCTACAAGCAGGACGGCAGCGGCAAGGCGTTTGCCCAGCACCGACTCGATGCGCTGCGCAATGACGCCGTGGCGGGCAGCGGCAAATCCAACAGTGCAGCATTGCTGCCGGGCCAATTTTTTTCGCTGACCGAGCACCCGAACGGCAGCCTCAATGCCGACTGGCAAATCGTGCGCATCAGCCACACCGGCTTGCAGCCACAGGCGCTGGAAGAGGAGGGGGGTAGCGGCCCGACCGTCTACCACAACGAGTTTGGGGTGGTCAAAGCTGCGACCACCTGGCGTGCCCGTATTGGCAGCCCACAAGCGCCGCACAAGCCCATGGTGGACGGTCCACAGATTGCCATCGTGGTGGGCCCCGAGGGGGAGGAGATTTACTGCGACGA
Source organism: Aeromonas sp. 5HA1 (assembly GCF_029237245.1). Taxonomy (NCBI): domain Bacteria; kingdom Pseudomonadati; phylum Pseudomonadota; class Gammaproteobacteria; order Aeromonadales; family Aeromonadaceae; genus Aeromonas; species Aeromonas sp. 5HA1. The sequence continues at coordinate 116,623 of NZ_JAACFW010000016.1, read as the reverse complement.
ACACGGTCGGGTGAAACTGCAATTCCCGTGGGACAGATATGGCAGCTCCAACGACCAGAGCTCCTGCTGGGTGCGTGTCAGTCAGGGCTGGGCGGGTGGCCAGTACGGCATGATGGCGATTCCGCGCATCGGCCATGAAGTTATCGTGAGTTTCCTGGAAGGGGACCCCGACCAGCCCATCGTGACCGGCCGCACCTTCCACGTCACCAACAGGCCGCCCTACGACTTGCCTGCCAACAAGACCCGTACCGTGCTGCGCACCGAGACCCACCAGGGCGAAGGGTTCAACGAACTGCGTTTTGAAGACCAGGCGGGGCAGGAAGAGATTTACATCCACGGTCAGAAAGACCTGAACGTGCTCATCGAAAATGATGCGGCCTGGCACATCAAGCATGATGAGCATAGGGATATCGACAATGAGCGGGTGACCCGGATCAAGGCCAACGACCATTTGAGCGTGGAAGGAGAAAAGCGGGACCAGGTCAAGGCGGACTATTCCCTCACAGTCGATGCATCCATGCATCAGAAGCTGGGGCAGAGCTGGCTCACCCAGGCAGGGCAGGAAGTGCACGTCAAGGCCGGCGCCAAAGTGGTATTGGAAGCGGGATCTGAGATCACCGTCAAGGTGGGCGGCTGTTTTATCAAGGTCGATGGTGGCGGCGTTACTCTGGTCGGCCCCACCATCAAGATGAACTCGGGTGGCAGTGCCGGTTCGGGGTCGGGATGGGCGGGTCAGATGCCCGGCTTGCCAGGCGGTGTTGAAGTGCCTGTGGCGCCACCGGCTACGATAACTGCGCTTGGTATTCAGAAAACCATAGAGTCCATGATGCCGATGGCAAAACCTTGCCCGCTAGCAGACCAAGGGGGTAGCTGATGGTATTGCAACAATGGCGCGAAGAAGGGTCGCTGTATGCCGTCATTGATGCGGCGGCAGACCCCTCCTTGATTGCGCATTTCTATGAGCTGGGCGGAAATGATGCCTACCCACTGTTTGCCGGGACAGACTTTTCAGCGCAAGCCGAACACGGTCCTTGGCTGCTACCTACTCCCTCGCTGGCTTTTGTTGAGGCACACCCCACACTCAGCGGCTTTTACTGCCGTAGTCGCGCCTCGAAAGAAGTAATGCAGCGTCACTGGCAGAGCCTGAACAGCGCCATTTATGACGGCGAGGCCGTGTGGTTTCGCTATGCCGATCATCGCATCTTGCTACCAATGCTCACCGCAATGACGCCCGGAGAGCGCGATGCACTGCTTGGCCCCTGCCAGCAGTTAATGATCGAAGGGCAGTGTGTCACGCAAAGCCAAGATTTCATCTGGGTACCAGCGAGTGAAATACCGTGGTTCCATATCCGGGAGCACCAGCTGGCCGGCCTGTATGACGAGTCCCGTCATGCCGACATACTGCGCCGCCATTTCTGGCAACGAATAGAGAAGGTGATGAGAGCCCACCCCAATCCTAAACCGGTGATCCTGTACACGTTGCAGCAAGCGAATCGAGATGGGTTGGTTGAGGATGTGCGCGAGGGTGTCATCGCTGGAGCCCTGGCGCTGCAAGCCGATTTTACGCTGGGCAGCATACGTGATCCCTTGATGCTCACCGACGATGAATTCATGCAAGTCGCCCATTGGCTCGGCAAACACACCGATTTGATAGGAACTCACTGATGTCTGTAAGTGCACATTGTTTACTCTGCGAGAAGTATGAACGGTGGATTGAGATTGATGTTCGTGATGAACAGAACCAATCGTTCAAGGGCCTCAAGGCCACGCTGAAAGATGAAACCGGCCAAGTGAAAACCGTCACCCTCAAGGATGGCCCCACCTTGGTGCAAGGCTTTGCCGTTGGTGAGGTTACCCTGACCATTGAGAACCAGCCTTGGCTTAAAGCGGCACAGAGCCGGGAAAAGCTAAAGGAGGGAGAAGCAAGCAAGGTTCCAACCTACACCGATAAATTTATTGGCCATAAGGATGTGAAACGTAAACACGTCAAGCTGACTACTGGGGATCTGTGCCAAACCGATCCAGAGCAGCCGTTGCCGGAAGGTCACAAGCGTGGCCAGGCGCAGCCAGCTCGTCTGCTCACTGACGAGTCCTACGTGATCGAGGTGAAAGGTTATCAGCTCAATATCTTGCGGATTGGCGTCTTCTTCGATGGTACCTCGAACAACACCTTTAACCATTTGATTGGCAAGGATGGAATAGAGACATTTTTGGAACAATGCGCTGCTCCTGAAGAACGAGAAGCACTGCGCAAACAGTGCGAGGCGGGGGATGTCCCTCTAAAGGTTGCAAGCCAAGCAAATGATGTTACCAATATTGGTAAGGCCCATGATTTATACATTCGCCGCAATAAAGGTGCTCTTAGTGTTGCGGTTTATATTGATGGCATCGGCACTGAGGATGGGGATGGTGACACCGGAGCTGGACAGGGTGCCGATACTGGGAGCACCTCAAGTCTGGCCAAAGTTGAGAAGGCCTGTAAAACCAAGATTGTCGAGGAACTCAAACTACAATTAGGCCCAACGCTCAATACCCTCGACTGTATTCACAAGATCAACTTTGATGTATTTGGTTTTAGCCGAGGTGCCTCGGCTGCTCGGCAATTTGTCAACATGCTCGATCAACAAGCAAACCATCTCTTGGCTGACGCTATCGGAAATGAGAGTACCATCAAGCTAAAAGCAGGCTTTGACTGGGCTAATCGTGAGGATTGCCGTATTAAATTTGTCGGCTTGTTCGATACCGTTTGTACTGCAATGTTCAATAAGCGAAACGTAACGTTAGCCCCCGACTGTGCCGAACGGGTAGTCCATCTCATTGCAGCCGATGAGTGGCGCTATTTCTTTGCCTTGACCCGGATCACTGATGATGTTGCTGGTAACCAGATTGCACCCAATTTTACTGAGGTGCTCATTCCAGGATCTCACTCTGATGTGGGTGGTGGTTACTACAGCCGATGGAGTTTGAGCAATCCCAATAGCGATCCCGCGATTACAGAGCAAGTCTCCATCAAGGTTTGTAGAAGTGAAGCATCTGCTATGACATATGACCCTAAAGATAGCAGCGCCTATCGACGAGCTAGGCAGTATGCCGAAGAGCAGGTGGTAAAGGGGTGGGGTAACGAGGTTGTTGACTTACCTAATGTGACGAGTGCTCCGGTGAGGAATAAGGTCAGCTTGCGAGTGAGGAGCAGCCGACATCCCAAGACAGATAAAATGAGTGTCGAGGTTGAAGTGCTGCTCAATCGCGTAGTCGAAGGTGAATACTCGCGCATTCCACTTCACATGATGGTCACAGCAGCTCAGGATGTTGGAGTGCCATTTATCACATGGAAACCAGATGAACGGGCGCTCATGTTGGAAAGTGGTGCACCTAAACTCCCTCGTACCGATCTGGCCAAACTTGATATGCTCTGGGTCAATGCCGCCAAAGAGCGGGGGGTGTCCAAGGATTTAACTAAGCAACTCGATGCAGAGGCCTACCGCCAACTGCGTTTTGAATATCTTCATCACAGCGCTGATACAGGATTGGTGAATAGGCCACATCACCACCGAGGCAAAGAAGCGCGTCATATTTACACTAACCAGGAGGGGGGATAATGAAATTCCGTTGGATCGGCTTGTCACTACTGGTTATGGCTCTACTTGGGTGCAGCAGCAAAGGTATAGCCAATAGCCAAAACACTATGGACTGGCGTTATATGGTGGGTACCAATGCGGATGAAATTTGGAGCAGCAAAGCCAATTTTTATCGAGATGGAAAACCTATTCATGGCTCATCAAATGGGGCGGTATCATCGGTTAGCAAGGAGTCATTGAGGGACAAAGACTACAGTTGGACCATCGGCAAGGGAAGGAGTGCTGAAAATCAACCGATACCCAATGAAGTACAAATAGAGTGGGTCTCGTACCATGATAAAAAGCGCTATGGTATTACCCTGAAACTACCTGTAGACATTGGCACTCAGATGGCCCAGCGTTACTTCATCTCAAATGGCAAAAAACGCGAAGAAACGCAGCGTAATGTCATTGCCGTAGGGATGGCTCCGGGCGGTTATGTCGAGGTGTTCCTTACACAATACAACGTCAAACCAGACATTCTGCTTGTTAGGGGTTTAGCCCATGAAGTAACCGATGATTATTATGACAAGCGAGTTCCCTTGAGCAAGCAATACGGGTTTGACGAGTTTTATCAAAAATATGGTGCAGCCTACCAACAGTACCCAATTCCAATGGGCATGGACTGGGTCCCTATCATGGACGCTTACCGCGCAGCACAGCCTAAGACGGATACCAACCCGGTCGATTAATTTGGATAGTGGTTTAAGAGGTATCAATGAAGCAGTACCAACACTGGTTGGCCCAGTATCTGACCTGCCATCGTGATAACGGCCATGTCATGGCTGCAGAATTGGCAGAGAGTATCGGTGCCTTCTGATAGGCAAGGCTAATAGTCAGGGACGGTGCGGCATCAGCTTTATGCCTATCAGGTGGTCACGTAGCATAACGGAGCTGCCAGTAATATGGCATCTACTCATCTTCAACTTCTATCAGCGTAGATTTTTCTCATGACATACCGTGCTTTATGGCTTGCACTGGCGAGCAGCTGGTTAACCGCTTGTACCACAACTACATCACTCACTGAGTCAGAGCTATCTCAAACAGCCCAGCAGGGCAATGGCAAAGCCCAGTATGAACTGGCCAAGCGTTTGGTGGCCAAGCCTGATTATCCCGAGGCGATGCGCTGGATGAAGCAGGCGGCTCAGCAATCGGGCCCCTTGGCGGCGGATAGCGATATTCGTGGTGAAGCGGCGTTGCAGGTGGGTCGCTGGTATCAGTCCGGCCTGGGTGAGCCGAAGAGCCCAACGTTGGCCAATGACTGGTGGCAACGTGCGGCCAAACTGGGTAATCGTGAGGCCAGTTATCAGCTGGGGATGGATTGCCAGCTCCACCATAAAGGCAAATTGGTCAGCGAGTGTCTCGACTGGTTCCAACAGGCGGCCAAACAGGATCATGCTCAAGCGCAACTGATCCTGGGGCAGTGGTATGCCAAGCAGTCCGGTGCCGATACAGAGGCCATCAAATGGCTGGAAAAAGCGGCCGAGCAGGGCAATCGTGACGCTCAGTACCAACTCGGGCTGCGTTACGAGCAGGGAAAGGGGGTAAACAAGCGCTCCGATATTGCCCAGCGCTGGTTTGAGAAGGCTGCCGCCCAGCAGCAACCGGACGCCTTGCTGGTGCTTGCTCGCCAGGCAAGTTCGGCAGAGGCATTTACTGCCTATCAGCGTGCTGCTAACGCGGGTTCTGCGCCTGCCCAGTTGTGGTTGGGATTGGCCTATCAGGCCGGCGATCGAGTAGCGCAGGATCTTGCGCTGGGCCGATATTGGCTGGAGCTGGCGGCTGGTCGTGGTTCCCATGAGGCTGAATATCAGTTGAGCTTGCTGCAGACCGATGTTGTTTCACGTGAGCATTGGTTGACGCTGGCGGCCCAGGGAGGGTTCAGTCAGGCACAAGTTGCATTGGCTGAGCTGCAACAAGAACGGGGGGAGTTGACCTCAGCCCGTCAGAGTTTTGCGCAGGCAGCCCAACAAGGCAATGTCGATGCCCGGTACGCTTATGCCGAGATGCTACGACTGGGGTTGGGCGGCAAGGAGGATTACAGTCAGGCACTGCAGCAGTATCGACTGGCAGCCAATGCCAATCACAGAAACGCGCAATATCGTATGGGGATAATGCGTGAGCAAGGGTGGGGAGCACCACGCAATAGATTGCATGCTTATGCGTGGTACTTGCTTGCTGCAACGGATGGTAATAGTGATGCAACCAAGGCTCGCGATGAGCTGGAAAAGGGGATGACAGAAAAAGAGAAGAGTACCGGTCAGAAACTGGCGCAGCACTGGTTTGTAACGCTTGCTCAAGTGAATAGGTTGGAGAGTTAGTTAACAATCATGTACAGGATCTTTAGCGGCAACCAATTGAAATAGATATAAAAAAGGCTTCGTTTGTGATCTGATTTTATCGCCAAACAAAATCAACACGCGCGAAGCCTATGACCATTATCAATGCTAATTACTATCTGGAGCAACTCCTGGCTCCCGCCGCACTCGAGCGCATTGCTCGGCTCTGCAAATTTTGTCTGCGTCAGCGCGCCATTACCCCTGCCATGCTCGTCCCTACACTGCTGCGGGCCATGGGAGGCGACCAGGTCAATGACATTACCGGTTTACACCGCCATTTCAATGCCTTGCAACTGGTGAACACCCATCAGGTTTCCTACAAACCATTTCACAATCAGCTGCGCAAAGAGAGCTTTGCCCTATTTATGAAAGCCCTGGTCGAAAGGGCCATCGCCTTGCGTATCGACCATCAACTCAAAGCGGCTTCCCTCGGCGCGTTCAAGCAGGTGTTACTGCACGATGGCACCTCCTTTGCGGTGCACCGGTGTCTGGCGGCTGACTTTCCTGGCCGGTTCAAGACCATCAGTCCGGCGGCTATCGAGTGCCATATGACCATGTCTTTGTCGGAGCAGAGCCCGCTGTGCATGAGTGTGTCTGCCGATACCGCAGGGGAGCGGCAATTTCTACCTGAAGCCCACAAGCTGGCCAACTGCCTGCTGCTGGCTGATGCAGGTTACATTGACAGGGCTTGGTTTGAACAAGTGAACGACGCTGGCGGATTTTATCTGGTGAGAGGAACGCAAAGCCTGAACCCCAAGATAATCCAAGCCTGGCGCGGTGATGGACGGGAAGTGCCCAAACTGGCGGGGCTGTCACTGAAAGAGGCCGGGCGGCGACGCTGTCGGGCCGAGGTACTGGATATGGTGGTGAAGTCCGGCCAGGTCGAGTACCGGTTGATCCGGCGCTGGTTTGCCGAGGAAAAGCGGTTCTGCTTGTGGATGACCAACCTGCCGCGAGCGGCATGGTCAGCAGAGCAGGTGATGAGCCTGTATCGCTGCCGTTGGCAGGTGGAGTTGTTATTTAAAGAGTGGAAATCGCACAACCGACTCAAGGGGTTTGTGACGGGGGAGAAAGCAATAGCCGAGGGATTGGTATGGACGAGCCTGCTGTCGCTGGTGATGAAAAGATGGGTCGCGCAGAGTGTGATGACAGGGAAGCTATCGATGCTGAAAGCGTCGAAGAACAGTGCGACGTGGTGGCTGCCGCTATTGGAAGCAGTGGCCCATAGGGCACTGACAGAAATAAGGGAAAGACTGGAATGGACTGCCGATTATTTGGCCAAGAACGCTTGCAGAACCAAGCAGAGAAAATCGATACAGAACAGGACCTTGGAAGGCGTTTTAAATGGACTCGCCGCTTAAGGTCCTGTACATGAGTTAACAATAAAAATAGATTTCTCATGATTTTATAATACATTTCTGCATAAACAAACAACGTATTCGGCATGGTTTAGGCCAACATTGTTTTCAACAAGTCAATGCTCATTAACCTCTATACTTTTCAATATGATGAAGTTTTTTGTTCGAAAAATAATCTCTTGTTACACAATTCCTGATTTTTGTGCGTCTGATTCTGTCGTCGATGTGCTAACTATACAGGGGTGGGATAATAAAATGGTTCTTTCGGCAAGTAGTAGAGGGTGTCTTGATTTACTTTTAAGCCTACTTAATAAAACAACTATCGATGTGAGTGGTTGAAAGTTTGAGTCTCTATGTAACCCATTGTTTTTTGGTTGTTATTCTATTATTTAAAATGTCTTTAATAAAGAGTTGATTGACTTTCTGTAATGCTCGCATATACCATGCGGCGAAAATGGCTCTTAAGCTAATATGACCTCTAACAAAGAGTAGAGGCATGATCGGGTTGTATAGATAACAAGATGCATACTGCGTTTTTGATTATTATAGCTTCGGCTTGACATGTATCAAAAGTGCATCGTCGGCTGACGAACCCTCCATCAGGTCTACCGATGGTACTGTCAACTGTCATTTCTTACAGTTGCTGGTAAGGGCGTTGGCTATAAGCTTTAGGGTCTTTGTTGACCCTTAACTTGGTATTTAGAGCATGGGAAAAGGAATTGATGGCGCCACTGTTGCGCCCAAAGAACGTATCAATATCAAATATGTACCGGCAACCGGTGGTCAGCAGGCGGAAATAGAGCTTCCGTTGACCATGATGGTCGTCGGCAATATGAAGGGACGTACTGAAGAAACGCCTATCGAGGAACGTCAAACCGTCTCCATCGACAAGAATAATTTCTCTTCTGTCATGAAAGAATCCGCACTGGAACTGAAGTTTTCCGTTCCCAATCGCCTGGAGGAGAACAGCCAGGACGAGATGCCGGTTTCGATCAAGATCCAGTCTCTGGAAGACTTCACACCTGACAGCGTGGCCCAGCAGGTACCCGAGCTGCGCAAGCTGCTGGAACTGCGTGAGGCCCTGGTTGCGCTGAAGGGACCGCTGGGAAATATTCCCTCCTTCCGCAATCGTTTGCAGGATCTGCTGTCCAGTGATGAGGCTCGTGAGCAACTGCTCAAGGAGCTGGATTTGATTAAGCCTGCCGAGTGATCGGTTGGTTGGATTGATTGACGAGAAAGGAAAAAACATGTCTTTGGTCGAAGAACAGGTTCAAGCGGGGGCGAGTGTAGCCTCCTCGTCCTTGCTGGACGAAATCATGGCACAGGCACGTATCAGCCCGGTCGATGAGGGTTACAGTGTTGCCAAACAAGGCGTCGCCGCCCTGATTGCCAACATTTTGGACAACGGAACCAGCGCGGAGCCGGTCAACAAGGCGCTGGTAGACAGCATGATTGTCGAACTCGACAAGAAGCTGAGCAAACAGATGGACGTCATCCTGCACGCCAAAGAATTGCAGGAGATGGAATCTTCCTGGCGTTCACTCAAGTTGCTGGTGGATCGCACCGATTTTCGTGAAAACATCAAGATCCAGGTGCTGCATGCGACCAAGGAAGAGTTGCTGGAAGATTTCGAATTCTCCCCCGAGATCACCCAGTCCGGCCTCTACAAGCACGTATATTCCACTGGTTATGGCCAGTTCGGTGGCCAGCCCGTCGGTGCCGTGATCGGTGACTATGCCTTTACCCACAGCTCACCCGACATCAAGTTGATGCAGTATGTCAGTGCAGTGGGGGCCATGGCCCACGCTCCTTTTATCTCCTCTGTCGCACCGGCCTTCTTTGGGGTCGACAGCTTTACCGACCTGCCGTCCATCAAGGATCTCAAGTCGGTGTTCGAAGGGCCGTCGTACACCAAGTGGCGTTCGCTGCGTGAATCGGAAGATGCCCGCTATCTGGGGCTGACCGCACCGCGTTTCCTGGCCCGTCTGCCCTATGATCCGACCGAGAATCCCATCAAGGGCTTCAACTATCAGGAAGACATCAGTTCGGATCACGACCACTACCTGTGGGGCAATACGGCGTATCTGATGGGTACCTCCCTGACCGACAGCTTTGCCAAGTATCGTTGGTGCCCGAATATTATCGGTCCGCAGAGCGGTGGTGCTATCCACGATCTGCCGGTACATGTCTACGAGGCCATGGGGCAGCTGCAGGCCAAGATACCGACCGAGGTACTGATCACCGACCGTCGCGAATATGAGCTGTCAGAAGAGGGCTTTATCACCCTGACCATGCGTAAAGACAGCGACAATGCAGCCTTCTTCTCCGCCAACTCGGTGCAAAAACCCAAGGTGTTCCCCAATACCAAGGAAGGGAAAGAGGCTGAGACCAACTACAAGCTGGGTACCCAGCTGCCCTACATGTTCATCATCAACCGCCTGGCGCACTACATCAAAGTGCTGCAACGCGAGCAGATCGGCTCCTGGAAGGAGCGTCAGGATCTGGAGCGTGAACTGAACGGCTGGATCAAGCAGTACGTCGCCGATCAGGAGAATCCGCCGGCAGACGTTCGGAGCCGTCGCCCATTGCGTGCCGCCCAGATCAAGGTGCTGGACGTGGAAGGGGAGCCGGGTTGGTACCAGGTTGCCATGGCTGTGCGTCCGCACTTCAAGTACATGGGAGCCAGCTTCGAGTTGTCTCTGGTAGGTCGACTGGACAAGGAATAATGCCCGATGCCGTATCTCTCTTCCTGGGATAGAGGAAATGCGGCCAGTCTGTTTGATCGTATCCGGGGGGAGGGGCTGAGCTCTTCCCCCCGCACGGAGTCTGAGGAACTGATCGCATCTGTCAAACGGCAGCTTGACCAGATCCTCAATACCCGTCCCGGAAATTGCCGCAGCGCGCCCGATCTGGGTGTCATTGATCTAAATGACGCCACTCAGGGCAGTGCGGATATAAAGGGGCGGATCCGTGAGGCGATCCGGCAGTGCATCCGTCGTTATGAACCTCGGATCATTCATGTGGATGTACGGTCACCCGACTATCAGGCGAGTCCGCTTGAGATGTCGTTTCAGGTGACGGCCCACGTGAGGCTGGAGCATATCGAGCAGGTCACCTCGTTCAACGTCCATATGGACAGTCACCGTCACTACCGCATGGTCTGATCAATGTCGCTGGAACATTACTTCAGGGATGAATTGGCTTTTTTGCGCCTGCAAGGGCGTGAATTTGCCGATACCTATCCCGAGCTCACCCGTTTCCTGTCGGAGCAAAATACCGATCCGGATGTGGAGCGCCTGCTGGAAGGCTTCGCGTTTCTCACCGGCAATCTGCGCGCCAAGATCGAGGATGAGTTTCCCGAGCTGACCCATGGTCTGCTCAATATGCTCTGGCCCAACTATCTGCGCCCCGTACCCAGCATGACCATAATGCAGTTTTCGGTTATTCCGGGGGCCATCGCTCAACCGGCGCTGGTCAAGCAGGGGTGTCAGCTCGACAGCCTGCCCATCGACGAGGTGACCTGTCACTTTCAGACCTGTCACGATGCCTGGGTTTATCCGGCAGATATCCGCCATATCTCGGCGCAAAGTGGTAACGATCTCTCCACCATCTCGCTGGATATTGCCCTGCATGCTCCCTTGCCGCTCTGCGAGTTGCAGCTGGACAAGCTGCGTTTCTTCCTCGGTGGCGACAGCTATACCGCCTATGAGCTCTACTTCTGGCTCGCCAACCAGCTCTCCCATATCGAGCTGGAGATCGATGGCAAGCGCTTTCGCCAGGAAGCCAAGGCCCTGAAATCGGTCGGTTTCGAGCGCGACGACGCGCTCCTGCCTTATCCGAACAATGTCTATTCCGGCTACCGGATCTTGCAGGAGTATTTCTGCTTCCCGGAAAGCTTCCTCTTCTTTGAACTCAGCGGCGGCGACTGGCCGAAACAACCCTTGCCGGTGAGCGAATTCAAGCTCCATTTCTGTTTCGACAGGCCCTTGCCTGCGGAGCTCAAGATCCGGCCCGACTCCTTCATGCTCAACTGTGTGCCGGCCATCAACCTGTTCCAGCACGACAGTGAGCCGGTCAACCTCAATGGCCGTCAGGCTGAATATCCTCTCAAGGCGAGTTATCGCCATGCGGACAGTTTCGAAATCTTCTCGGTGGATCAGGTCGAGGGCTGGGTGGAAGGCAACCTGGGTCGCTCCCGCGGTACGCCGCGTATCTACCAGCCGTTTGAAAGTTTTCAGCACCAGATCGAACGGGCCAAGCACAGGTTGGCACTCTATTACCGGGTGCGGGTCAAAGAGTCGGTCAGTGGCGATGGCTTCGAGCACAACCTCTCGTTTGTACGCGGGGATGAGACCACCACGGTCGAGCTGGACGAATCCATTTCGGTCACGCTGACGTGCACCAACCGCTCTCGAGCTGCCCGTCTCAAGGCTGGCAGTATTTGTGTGCCCACCGGCAGCTCGCCTTCCTTTGCCACCTTTCGCAACCTGATCCGGCCGACCCGGCCGCTGCGTCCGGCGCTGGATGGCAGTCTGCACTGGACCCTCATCTCCAATCTGTCGCTCAACTATGTCTCTCTGCTGCGTCGGGATGCCCTGGTACAAGTGCTGCGCACCTATGACTTCCCCGCACTCCATGACAAGCAGGCTGAACAGGCATCGCGCAAGCGACTGGCGGGGATCGAGGAGATCGAGACCAAACCGGTGGACAGGCTGGTGCGCGGCATGCCGGTGCGGGGGCTCAAGTCGGTACTCTCCATTCGCCAGTCCGCCTTTGGCAGCGAAGGGGAGCTCTATCTCTTCAGTACCGTGCTGGCTCACTTTTTCTCCCTGTATGCCAGCGTCAATGCCTTCCACCTGCTGGAGGTGGTCAATCTCGACAACAAGGAGCGCTATCAATGGCCAGTCCAGATCGGTCAGCACTCCCTGATGTGACCGCCACCAGGGACGCGCCCCGTTTCAATTTCTTCCAGCTGGTTGAACTGCTCAACCGGCTGGACGGTGCCGATCAGGAGCGCGGCCTCGACCATTTGCCGAGTGCCGAAAATATCCGCTTCAAGGCGACCGCGTCTCTGGGTTTTCCCACCAGCGATGTATTGCAGGTGGGTCGCGATGGCAAGGGGCGCCATGAGCTTGAGGTGGCGTTTCTCGGCTTGCACGGCAGCCAGTCACCCATGCCAGGTTATTACTTGGATTCGTTGGCGTGGGAGTACGCGCAAGGGGAGCAGAAGCTCGGGTTGTTTCTGGACTTCTTTCACCACCGCCTGCTGACGCTGCTGCACAGGATCTGGCGCAAGTATCGCTATCACGTGCGCTTTCAGGACAACGGCGAGGATGGTTTCTCCCGCCTGATGTTTGCCCTGGTGGGGCTGGGCAATGAGGCCGTCTGCCAGAGCCTGCCGGTCAATCGCGCCAAGATGCTCTCTTATGCAGGCATGTTGGCCAGCCCCAGCCGCTCGCCCGAGGTGGTGGCCGGTCTGGTGGCGCACTGTTTCGATCTGGCGGATGTGGAAGTGAGTGCCTGGCAATGGCGCAAGGTGCCCATCCATCAGGATCAGCAAAACCGGCTGGGCGGTGCTTGCGCCACTTTGGGCGGCGACTTCGTCATCGGTGACAAGGTGAACGATTGTGCGGGCAAGTTTTTATTGAAGATCAACAACCTGAGTTTTGGCCAGTTTCTCGGTTTTCTCCCGAACGGGGAACACTTCCATGCGCTGGTGACCTTTGTCTCCTTCATCCTGCGCGACCAATTGGCCTGGGATCTGCGACTCGGCTTTGGCCAGGAGCAGGCCAGGGGGTTGCGATTGGGGGAAGAGCAGAGCGCGCGCCTGGGGTGGAGTACCTTTCTCGGCCAACCGCCGAGCGACCCGTTTGTGACTATCTGTGTACAGGAATAAACGCAGAAAATTCGGTGTAGGAATCAGTGCAGGAGTGAATGTGGACGATTTTAATCAGCAACTTTCCCTGGTGGTGCTCAACAGCGAACAGCTCGATGGCAGCCAGCAGGTGCAGTACCGCTTCGACGAGATGGGGGGCACTCTGGGTGCCTCAGAGCAGGATGATTGGCAACTGCGTGACAGGTTGGGCTCGGTCATGCCAGCCCACGCCCGGATCGAGTTGAACGATGGCCGTTTCTGCCTGTGCGATCTGAGCGGTCAGACCTACATCAATGGCGCGACCTCGCCCATAGGGCGGGCCCGCAAGGTACACCTTGAGCAGGGTGACGAACTGATCGTCGGTCCGTTCCGGATGCGCGCCTATCTGGGGGCCATCTCCCCCGAGCAGAGCCTGCACCAGGTGCTGGGCAACCGGCCCTCTGAGCAGCTCGATGAGTGGCTTGCCGGGGAGGAGACCGGTCAAGCCATGGAGGATCCACGCGCCCTCGCTGTCGACCCCTTGCTGGCACTGCAACATGAACGCTCGGTGCTGACCCCGCTGGTGGATCCCCGCCAGCCGTCACCACTGCGTTCACAACCGGATATGGATGCCGTATCCCTCGCCCCTTTTTCTGCTGTCGAGAACACCATGAACCAAGAATTTCTGGATATGCCCACCATAGAGAATCACCCCGATTACCACCCTCCGCTGGAGGGGGTGGACCACGTGGCGCTGACCCCCTTGATGCGCGGCCTGGGTCAGTCCCTGCAGTTGCAGGATACCCAGCAGGCTCACGACATGCTCGAAGAGATGGGCAAAACGGTGCGCGCCATGGTGGAAGGACTGCTGCAGTTGCAAACCGATCAGGCGGCGCTGGCAGACAAGCACCTGCGTCCCATCGAAGACAACCCGCTGCGCCTTGGCCTCGACTATGACGAGACCCTGGCGGTGATGTTTGCCGAGCAGAAGAGTCCGGTGCACCTGACGGCGCCTGCGGCCGTGGCCGAGAGCCTGCGTAATGTGCGCATTCATCATGTGGCGAACCAGCAGGCCATTGGCGCGGCGCTGGACAGCATATTGCAAGCCTTTTCGCCAGAGGCACTGATTGGCCGTTTCGAGCACTACCGCCGTACCGGCGCCCCCGGTGTGGCCGACGAAGGCTGGGCCTGGAACATGTACCAGCACTACTACCGCGAGCTCACTTCTGCCCGTCAGCAGGGGTTCGACAAGCTGTTCCATCAGGTCTATGCCCAGGCATACGACCAGGCCGTGCGTCAGCAACAGGGACTGATTTGATGATACGTGCGCTGATGCTGGGGGCCTGTCTGCTGGCCCTGGCAGGCTGTACCACCATGGGCAAGATGGCCGATGTGGCCATGGACCCGGATATCCAGGTGGGCAGCAATGATGAACAAGCCACCACCCTGGGGCTGAGCCTGCTGGCCGAGCGGGATGTCAATCCCAACGAGAGCGGGGAGGCGGCACCCATCGAGTTCCAGGTGGTGTTGCTGGCCGAAGACTCCAAGCTGCTTGCCACTGATTACGACCAGGTGACCGAGGATGTGGAGAAGGCCCTTGGCAAGAACTACCTGGATCATCAGGACTACACACTGCTGCCGGGCCAGTTCAAGTATCTGCCGCCCATCAAGCTCGATGAGAAGACCCGCTACATCGGCGTGATTGCCCGTTATGCCGATCCTGACAGCGCCGAGTGGCGCAAGGTCATCAAGGTGAAGAGCATGGGGCGAGCCTATCAAATCCTGGTTCATCTGCGTCTGGATGAAGTAGAACTGCAAAAAGAAGAAGAATAACCATGTCGAGTCGAAATCGGGTTATCTGGCGTGAGGGGCTCTTCATCAAGCCCCAGCACTTCCAGCAACAACAAAGACATTCAGAGTATGCGCTGCACGCTCGCCTGAGCGCGCTCTCCGACTATTTCTATGGCTTGCAGTCGCTGGCCATCAACGAGGACTACCTGGGGTTTGGCCGTATCGCCCTGGTAGGTGCCACCGGCATACTGCCCGATGGCACCGTCTTCAATATTCCCAATGACGATGTGCTGCCGGCGCCCCTGGAAATTACCGACGCCTCGGTCGCCAACCAGAAGGTTTACCTGGCATTGCCGCTCTCGGTGAACGGGGTCAACGAAGTCAATCAGGGCGGTCAGGTCGCGACCCGCTTGCAGGCCCATCGCCACGATGTGCGCGATCTGCACAGCGAAGGGGGAGATGTTGTCTCCCTGGAAGTGGGGCGAGTCAGCCTGCGGCTGATGCTGGAGCGCGAAGATCGCAGCGCCTACGCCTCGCTCGCCATCGCTCGCATTCTGGACAAGCGTCCGGACGGTGGTCTGGTGCTGGATCCCAACTTCATGCCCTGCAGCATCAGCGTCTCTGCCATCCCGACCCTCAAGCGCTTCCTCGGCGAGTCGGCTGGTCTCGTGGCCGAGCGGGCTCGCAGCCTCTCCCAGCGTATCGCCGCGCCGGGTCAGCAGGGGGTCGCCGATGTGGCCGAGTTCATGATGTTGCAACTGCTCAACCGCGCTCAGCCCCAGCTTTCCCATCTGGCGTGTCTTGGCACCCTGCATCCGGAACGGTTGCACGAGGCCCTGGTGCAGATCTGTGGCGAGCTGATGACCTTCACCGATGAGTCCCGTCTGCCGCCCGAGTTTCCTGCCTATCGTCACGACGATCAGCAGGTGAGTTTCGAGCCTGTGATGCTGGCCCTGCGTCAGGCGCTCAGTACAGTGCTGTCGCCGCGGGCTGTCTCCATCCAGCTGCGCAAGCACCAGTACGGCGTCATGGTGGCCATGGTCAACGAGAGCGAGCTGATGCAAAGCGCCGACTTCGTGCTGGCGGTGCGTGCCCGCATGCCCCAGGAGCAGCTGCGCAAGCAACTGCTGCAGCAGACCAAGGTTGCCTCCAGCGACAAGATCCGCGAGCTCATCAGCCTGCAGCTGCCCGGCATTCCGTTGTTGCCGCTGCCGGTAGCGCCGCGCCAGCTGCCCTATCACGCCGGTTACAGCTACTTCCAGCTCGATCGGCAAAGCCCGGCCTGGCAGATGCTGGCGGTCAGCAACACGCTCGCCTTCCACATTGCCGGTGATTTCCCCGAGCTCGACATGCAGCTCTGGGCCATTCGCAGCCAGTGATCGCATCAAGGAAACAAGCAGAGATGACCACGGACATTATCAAGAACGAGCAACTCAGCGATCTGCTGTTCGATCATGCCGAGCAGCTGGACATGGACTCGGACTACTGGTTCCGCCTGCGCGGCCAGAGCATCAACCCCATGATAGATGCGGTAACCCCCTTGCTGGGGCTGGTGCAGCGGGTGCGCCTGCTGTCGCGCTACGACCGGGTGCCGGAGCTCTATCAGCGGGTGGTGACCGAGATCCAGGCCATAGAGCAGGAGCTGATGGCCCAGGGCTACGAGAACGGTGTGGTGTTGTCGTTTCGCTACATCCTCTGCACCTTCATCGACGAGGCCGTAATGGGTCGCGACTGGGGTAGCCAGAGCGAATGGTCGGAACACTCCTTGCTGACGCGCTTTCACAACGAGACCTGGGGCGGGGAGAAGGTATTCGTGCTGCTCGCCCGTCTGCAGGAAGATCCGGTGCGTTATCGCGATATCCTGGAGTTCATCTATCTGTGCCTGTGTCTCGGTTTCGAGGGGCGCTACAAGGTGATGAGCAAGGGGCGGGACGAGTTCGAGCGCATCGTCAAACAGTTGCATAAGCAGCTGGCCCCCGAGACAAGCGGTGAAGCCCCCAGCGTCTTTCACCTCGACCTCGGTCGTCAGGCTTCCCGTTACAGACTGCGCAAGCAGATTTCCCTGCGCAGCCTGTTCATGGGGGGCGCGCTGATCCTGGCCATTATCTTTGGCCTCTATCATCACCAACTCAATAACCAGACCCAGGACGTACTGCGTCAACTGGGCGAATTATTAAAATAATTATTCTGAGGAGAGCACGCCTTGATTCGTATAGAGCTACCCGTACTGGTGGAAAGACTCAACCCCATCTGTCGTCACATGTTGGAGGAGGCTGCGGCCCTCTGCGTCAACCATCAGGGGGCGGAGATCCGCATCGAGCACCTGCTGCTCAAGATGCTGGATACCCCCTTGTCTGATGTACGCCAGATCCTCAAGCGGGCCGATGTCGGGGTCGACGAGCTCAAAACCCTGCTCCAGCCTGCCGGTGCAGACAGTGGTTATGCCCAGGGTTACCCCTCCTTCTCGCCGCTCCTGGTGGAGTGGCTGCAAGACAGCTGGCTGCTCGCCTCTGCCGAGTTGCAACATGGCCAACTGCGCAGCGGCGTCATGCTGTTGGTGCTGCTGATGACACCCCAGCGTTACCTGCCAGGGTCGGTGACACGTTTGCTTGCCAACATCAATCGCGAGTTGCTGCGCCAGCAGTTCGACGAGTGGGTGAAAGAGTCTGCCGAGACACAAGTGACCGTCTCTGCCAGTGGCCACCCAGCCCAGGCTGCCCTGCCAGCTGATGCCAGCCTGCTGGCCCGCTTTACCATCAACGTGACCGAGCAGGCACGCCAGGGCAGCCTGGATCCCGTGCTTTGCCGGGATCACGAGATCGATCTGATGATCGACATCCTGTCGCGGCGTCGCAAGAACAACCCCATAGTCGTGGGGGAGGCCGGGGTGGGCAAGAGCGCCCTGATCGAGGGTCTGGCCCTGCGCATCGTGGCGGATCAGGTGCCTGAAAAATTGCGTGAAGTAGAGTTGATGACGCTCGACCTTGGTGCCATGCAGGCCGGTGCGTCGGTCAAGGGAGAGTTCGAGAAGCGCTTCAAGGGGGTAATGCAGGAGGTCAAGGAGGCGGTGCGTCCTGTCATCCTCTTTATCGATGAGGCCCACACCCTGATCGGTGCCGGCAATCAGGCCGGTGGGCTGGATGTCTCCAACCTGATCAAGCCGGCGCTGGCCCGGGGCGAGCTGCGCACCATAGCCGCCACCACCTGGGGCGAGTACAAGAAATACGTGGAAAAAGACGCAGCCCTCTCGCGCCGCTTCCAGCTGGTGAAGGTGGGCGAGCCCAATGCCGATGAGGCTACCGTGATCCTGCGCGGCCTGCGCACCATCTACGAAAAGGCCCATGGTGTGCTGATCGACGAAGAAGCGCTGCAAGCCGCCGCCCAGCTCTCTGCCCGTTACATCTCCGGTCGTCAGTTGCCGGACAAGGCGATCGACGTGCTCGACACCGCCTGTGCCCGGGTGGCCATCAACTTGACAACGCCGCCGCGCGCAGTCAGTCATTTGCAAAACGCGTTACGCCAGCGTGAGCTGGAGATCCGCCAGCTGGAGCGCCAGAGCCTGATCGGGCTGGGTGACAACACAGAGCGACTGGCCGAGTTGCAGTCTGCCCAGCAGACCAGCCGTGATGCCCTGCGCGAGCAGGAAGCCAAGTGGCAACAACAACAAGGGCTGGTACATCAGATCGTTGAACTGCGCGCCGCCCTGCTCGCCGATCAGCAGG
Organism: Aeromonas sp. 5HA1; assembly: GCF_029237245.1. NCBI lineage: Bacteria > Pseudomonadati > Pseudomonadota > Gammaproteobacteria > Aeromonadales > Aeromonadaceae > Aeromonas > Aeromonas sp. 5HA1. The sequence continues at coordinate 97,942 of NZ_JAACFW010000016.1, read as the reverse complement.
ATGAGATGCTGACCAGAGAGGCGCTGGATCTCGCTGATGCGCCTCTCGATCCGCAAGCGGCCGCTGAGCAGCTTGCCGGGCTTGAGCTCGAGCTGGCCGAGCTGCAACAGGGTGAGGTGCTGGTCTCCGCCCATGTCGACAAGACTCAGGTCGCCGCGGTGATCGCCGAGTGGACCGGAGTGCCCCTCAATCGCATCTCGCAAGGGGAACTGGACGTGGTGACCCGGCTGCCGGAGTACTTGGGCGAGCTTATCAAGGGGCAGGATGTGGCGGTAGCCCATCTGCACAAACACCTGCTCACGGCCCGCGCCGACTTGCGCCGCCCGGGCCGTCCGCTGGGTGCCTTCCTGCTGGTGGGACCGAGCGGGGTCGGCAAGACCGAAACCGTGCTGCAGATTGCCGAGCTGATGTTTGGCGGTCGCCAGTATCTGACCACCATCAACATGTCCGAGTACCAGGAAAAACACACAGTATCCCGCCTCATTGGTTCGCCCCCCGGCTATGTCGGCTTTGGCGAAGGGGGCGTGCTGACCGAAGCCATTCGTCAGAAGCCCTATTCGGTGGTGCTGCTGGACGAGGTGGAGAAGGCCCATCCTGACGTGCTCAACCTCTTCTATCAGGCGTTCGACAAGGGCGAGCTGGCCGACGGGGAAGGGCGCATCATCGACTGCAAGAACGTGGTCTTCTTCCTCACCTCCAACCTCGGCTTCCAGACCATAGTCGATTACGCCGAGCAGCCCGACGAGCTGCTCAATGCGCTGTATCCGGAGCTCGCCGCCTTCTTCAAGCCGGCCTTGCTGGCGCGGATGGAGGTGATCCCCTACCTGCCGCTGGGTCACGACACCCTGGTGCAGATCGTGGGCGGCAAACTCAACCGACTGGTCAAGCTGCTCAAGGAGCGTTTCGGTGCCGAGGTGGTGCTGGAGGACGAGGTGGCTGAGGAGATATTGCGCCGCGCCAATCGCAGCGAGAACGGGGCCCGCATGCTGGAATCCGTCATCGACGGTGCCCTGCTGCCGCCAGTCTCCCTGCAACTGCTGCAGCGTCTCTCGGCCGGTGAGCCCATCAAGCGGGTGCGTTTCTCTGTGAGCGAGCGCCAGTTCGTGGCCGAGGTGGAGGGCTGAACATGGAACAAGCCCTCGCATTTGCCCTCGCCTTGACGCAGCAGCGTGATGAGCAGCACCTGTGTCACTGGTGGACCTCGACCCTCAATGCCAGCTTTCAGCCCAAGGGGATACTGCTGGGCATGCTGGATGTGAGCGGGCGCCAGCTCGAATGCAGCGGCTGGGTCAAGGGGCAGGCGGTGTCGCTGGCGCTGGCGGTGGATGATTTTTCCCATCCGCTCGCCTATGTGCTGCACAAGGCCCAGTCCCGCACCTGGGACTCCCTGCACGGCGGCGCCCGCATCGAGCATGCAGCGTTTCGTACCTTGCTTGCCAATCTGGGCCAGCAGTGCGGCCTGCATGCCTTTCCCCTCAATGATGGCAACGGCAAGCCGTTCGCCGTGCTGGCCATGATGGACAGCGGTGAGGTGCTGCAAGAGTGGGCGGCCCGCCCTGAGCTTGCCCAGTTGTCACAGGTGTTCTGCAACCAGCTCACCCTTATCCGTGATCTGGGGCTTAGCCGCCGGGATCAGAGCGTGCTGCGCGACTCCTTGCGCCAGATGAAGGGGGAGGGAGAGCGCCAGCGCCAGTATGAGAAGCTGCTGGGCGATCAATTGATCGGCCAGTCGGCGGTGATCCGCGGGCTGCGCGAGCAGATAAGCCTGGCGGGCCGGCACAAGCTGACCGTGCTCATTCAGGGGGAGACAGGCAGCGGCAAGGAGGTGGTCGCCCGGCTGGTGCACCAGTGCTCGGATCGCGCCGCCAAGCCGTTCGTGGCCATCAACTGCGCCGCCATTCCGGAGAACCTCATCGAGAGCGAGCTGTTCGGTTACCAGAAGGGGGCCTTCTCCGGCGCGCTGTCCAACAAGACAGGGCTGGTGGCCCAGGCCAACGGCGGCACCCTGTTTCTGGATGAAGTCGGCGACATGCCCGCCGCCATGCAGGCCAAGCTGCTGCGGGTGCTTGAGACTCGCAGCTATCGGCCGCTCGGGGCAGAGCAGGAGTGCCACTCCGATTTTCGCCTCATCGCCGCAACCCATCAGCCGCTCACCCGGCATGTGGAGGAGGGGCAGTTCCGGGCCGATCTCTATCACCGCCTCTGCCAGTGTCTGCTGCTCATCGCCCCCCTGCGGGAGCACATGGATGACATCCCCCTGCTGTGCCAGCACTTCATGGCCCAGTTTGCCGCCCAGGATGGCAAGACCCTGGCGGGGCTGCAGCGCAAGTTCTTGAAGCAGCTGCAAAGTTATGACTTTCCCGGCAACGTGCGCGAGCTGCGCAATCTGCTGGAGGTCGCCTGCGCCCACACCCGTCACGGGGAAGAGGTGGTACTGGAGGCGCTGCCCCCCGAGCTGCGCGAGCGAGTCTGCGTCGAGTTGCCCGGGTCGCTGGATGATTACAACCACATCCGGGATCTGCGCCGGGCCATGCAGCAGTACGAGGCTTCCGTCATCGAGGCGCGTCTGCGTTACTTCCAGGGCAATCGCATGCTGGTGGCCGAGAGTTTGAATATTCCCAAGCGCACCCTGGATCACAAGTGCCAGAAACTGGAGGTGAACTGATGAGCGCCCTTGGCCTTTTGCCCCTGTTGCTGGCGACCGGCAGCGCATTACCCCCACAAGACATGGCCAGTTTCCAGGCGTGTCGCCGCGAGCCATCGCCGCTGATCCGGCTGGCCTGCTATGACGCCATCGGCAATGGCCTCACCCAGACGAGCGAGGGCGGAGCCTCCAAGTCTGCCGCCTGGCAGGCCATCTGGACACAAGAGCAGGCCCGCACGCCAGAGAGTGCTCCCTTCCTGCTGCAAAGCGATGCGGGGCGTGGTAGCGAAACCCTCACTCGCCCAGCCTTGCGGGGGGCGACCCTGGCCATAGGCTGTGTCGACAGCATTACCCATATCCGGTTAAGGCTCGATGCCCCCTGGGTTGGTGAGCGGGTACAGATTGAACTGGATGGCCAGCCCAGCCGCAACGCCCAGAGCTGGTTTATCCGGGATCAGGGCCTGCTGCTGGAATATGGCCGTGGCTTGCCTGCCATCGAGGAGCTCAAGCGCTGGATAGGTCATCGCGAGCTGCAGGTGAAGGCCGACAACGGTGCCTTGCTCCGGGTCGATCTCAGCGGCCTGAAAGAGGCGCTGCAGCCCCTGCGCCAACAGTGTCGTTGGTAGGGGGCGCCATGAGCTATCAACACCCTTGGTGTGCCCGCTTGCTCACCAGTTTGCCGGAAGAGCAGATAAAAGGTGCCGTGCTGGCCGACGAGCCGCGCTGGGATTACGTGGAGACTGAGCTGGTCAAGCTGGGCTCTCTGGCCCACAGCCAGGTGGATCTCAATGCGGTGGCCGAAGCCTGCCTTGGCTTGCTGGAGAGTCGTACCAAGGACATGCGGGTGCTGGCCCAGCTGCTGCGCTGCCTGCAACATCCGGCCAAAGCGACCCCTCTGGGGGCTGCGCTCAGTTTGCTGGAGTCCTGGATCCGGGCCTACTGGCTGCAAGCCTGGCCCGGTAATACCAGCCAGAAACAGCGGCTGATGGTACAGATCGTCAAACGCTTTGAAGGGGCCTTGCCGCGAGTGAGCGAGAGCGCCTCGCCGGCTGAACTGGCCCAGCTGCTGGCCCAGGCCGAGCAGCTGGAGGCTTGCTGGCTGGCCCAGTGCCCGGACAAGGGCGAGCTGCTCGATCCCTTGTTGATGGGGCTGAAACGGGCCCAGCGCCAGCAGGTTGCACAGGCCCAGGCAGATGCAGGTGGCCAACCTTCAAGCAGCACTGTTGCTGCCACCGCCAGCGCGAGCGGCATGTCGGGAACCATGGTGCTCAGTGGCAGCAGCAAGGGCTCCGGAGTCGAGATTGACAGCTCCAACGATCGTGCCTGGCGCCAGACCCAGCTCAAGGTGGCCGAGTTGCTTATCGAGCGCCAGCCGGAAGCGGCGGTGGGCTATCGTCTGCGTCGCCACGCCATCTGGGCCGGGATCACCACGCCACCCATGACGGCTCAGGGCAATAAAACCCAGCTGGCCCCCATGTCGGTGGACATGGTGGATGAGTACCGCGCCGCTCTGGCCACACTGGAGCGGTCCGCGCCGGATCTGGCGCTCTGGCAGCGGATCGAACAGAGCCTGACCCTGGCGCCCTACTGGTTCGAGGGGCATCGGCTCTCGGCCGAAGTGGCCCATAAGCTGGGGTTTGGCACCGTTGCCCAGGCCATCATGCAGGAGCTGGATGGTTTCTTGCAGCGTCTGCCGGCGCTGCGGGATCTCACCTTCAGCGATGGCAGTCCCTTCCTGTCACCCGAGTGCAGCCGCTGGTTGCAGCCCGCCAAGGTGGGTGGTGCAGGTGGGGACGGGGAGTCCAGTCTGGCCGAAGAGGTTGCCCTGCGTCATGGGGAGCTGGGGGTGGCTGCGGCCCTCACCCTGCTCGATGAAAGGATGGCGCAGTTGAAAGAGCCAAGAGCCCGCTTCCATGCCCAGTTGGTGCAGGCGGAGCTGTTGGCGCAGGAAGGCATGAGTTCGCTGGCTAGCCAGCACTATCAACACTTGTGGCAAGAGGCAAGTCGCCTGGGATTGGCGCAATGGGAGCCTGGGCTGGTCAGTCGCCTGGAAAGCCATGCGGCCCCGTTGTCGAAATAAGTGCCGAAATGAGTCATTGAGTCGGAGTTGGATCACAATCTTATGTTCAAGACCATCTTAACTTTTCTGCGGCAACAGCTGCCGAAATTGAAACCCTCCTGGCCCCTGCTCGGCGTGGTGCTCTGGGGACTTGCCCTCATTCTGGTGTGGTGGCTGGGTCCTCGCCTCGAGATCCGCGGCGCCAAACCGTTCGAGCCGCTGTGGGGGCGGGTGGTATTCACCCTGCTCTGGCTCTGGCTGATGCTGGGGATCCTCTCCTGGCGAGTGTGGCGCAAGATGCAGCAACTCAAGGCCGAGCGTCAGCATGAAACCGTGCTGGTGCAGGATCCGGTGAAAGGGCTCATCGACAAGCAGGCGTTGTTTCTCAATCGCTGGTTGCAGGCCCTTGGCGAACACCTGGGCAAGGGCGCGCTCTACGCCATGCCCTGGTATCTGGTGCTGGGTCTGCCCGGCAGCGGCAAGAGCAGCCTGATCCACAGAGCCAATCCGGCCAACAAGCTCAACCCCAGACTCGATACCGAGCTCAGGGACGTGGCGCAGGATCAGCTGATCGATTGCTGGCTGGGGGAGCAGGCGGTGATGCTGGATCCCGCCGGTGAGCTCTTGTCTCAATCCGAGCCGGAACTCGATCCGCTGGCGCGCAAGCATGAGCGGCTCTGGCTGCACCTGTTGAACTGGCTTTCCGAACACCGCCGCCGCCAGCCCCTCAACGGTCTGGTGCTGACCGTGGATCTGGCCTGGCTCTCCGGCGCCAGCGTGGCCGAACGCAAGGCTTATGCCCAGCTGATGCGTTCTCGCCTGCAAGAGGTGTCGGCCACCATGAATACCCGGTTGCCGCTCTATGTCACTTTTACCAAACTCGATCTGCTGCGCGGTTTCGATGTGGTGTATGAGCAGCTCGACAAGGAGGCCCGCGAGGCCGTGTTGGGGGTGACCTTCAACCCGGCCGACAGCCGTGGAAAATCCTGGCAGCAGGATCTGACCCTGTTCTGGGATCAGTGGGTGGACAACCTCAACCAGAATCTGCCCGAACTGATGCTGGCACGACTCGATGCCACCCAGCGCAACGCGCTTTTCTCGTTCGTGCGTCAGCTGGCGGGGCTGAAGGATTATGTGACTGCGCTGCTCGATGAGACGCTGCAAATTGAGGAGAGCAAGCCACTGCTGGTGCGCGGCGTCTATATCAGCTCCGTCTATCAGCAAGGGGTGCCGTTCGATGCGTTTGCCCAGGCGGCCTCCCGCCGCTACAACCTGCCAGAGCCCATTCACTCGGCCCTGCGCGGGGAGTCCAATACCTATTTCGTGCGCAGGTTGTTCTCCTCCATCATCTTCCCCGAGGCCCACCTGGCCGGGGAGAACCGGCTGCATACCCTCTATCGTCGCCGTCGGATGGCTATCGGCCTCAGCTGTCTGTCACTCTTTTCGGTGGCGCTGATCGGCGGTTGGCACTACTTCTATCGGGTCAACGAAGAGGCCGGTCGCAACGTGTTGACCAAGGCGCAAGCCTTCATGGAGACCAACGAGGTTGTCGATGAGCATGCCTTCGGTGTGAGTCAGCTGCCCCGCCTCAACCTCATTCGCGAGGCGACCCTCGCCTTTGGCAACTACCGCGAACGCACGCCGCTGGTGGCGGATCTGGGTCTCTATCAGGGGGACGAAATCGGTCCTCATGTGGAAGGCTCCTATCTACAACTGCTGGGTCAGCGCTTTTTGCCAGCCCAGATGCAGGGGCTGCTGGAGGATCTCAATCAGGCTCCTGCCGGCAGTGAGGAGAAGCTCTCCATACTGCGGGTGATGCGGATGCTGGATGATGCCTCCGGTCGCAACAAGGACCTGGTGGAGCAGTACATGGCAAGCCGCTGGCAGCGCGCCTTCCCGGGGCAGGGCGCTGTGCAGGAGCAGCTGATGGGGCACCTGGATTACGCCCTCGACCATACCGACTGGCATGGTGCCAGGGCTGAACGTGATCAGGCCGCCATCATCGCCTTCGCGCCGTTCAAGGAGCCTGTCTACGGCGCCCAGCGCGAGCTTGGCAAGTTGCCCATGTATCAGCGGGTCTATCAGAACCTGGTGGTGAAGGCGAATGACGTATTGCCGCCGGATCTCAACGTACGTGACGAAGTGGGGCCAACCTTTGACACCGTCTTTGCCCTGCGCAGTGACAATGCAGGGCAAGTGCCACGCCTGTTGACCTGGCCCGGTTTCAACGACTTCTTCCTCAAGCAGGACAAGGCGTTGATTGATCTCACAGCCATGGATGCCTGGGTGCTGGGTCAGCGCAGGCTGAGTCAATTGAGCGAAGCCGATCGCAAGGAGATTGGTCGTCAGGTCAACGACCGTTATGTCACCGATTACGTCAACCAGTGGCAAAAACTGCTGACCAATCTGGACGTGCAGACCCTTGAAAGTCCGGAGCAGGCACTGGACGTGCTCTCTGCCATTACCGGCAACGATCAGCCTTTCCAGCGGGTACTGGCTTCGTTGGATGACAACACCCGGATCCGCAAGATATCGGATGTGGAAGGGGATCCTGCGCAGGCCATCACGGCCCGCATCGGCCGTCCCTTCATGGCGACCAATGCCGCCCTTGGCGGTCGTGGCGAGCAGGGGCCGCTTATCCAGGAGGTCAATCAGAAGCTGGTGGAGCTGCAGCACTATCTGGAACTCATCGTCAACGCCACCGAGCCGGGCCAGTCCGCCCTCAAGGCGGTGCAGCTGCGTCTGACCAACAAGTACGCCGATCCCGTGTTCGCCCTGCAGCAATATGCACGCAGTCTGCCTGCCCCGCTGGATCGCTGGGTGGGGCAGCTCTCCGAGCAGAGCTCTCGTCTGGTGATCGACTTGGCCATGTCGTCCCTTAATCGAGAGTGGCAGGACAAGGTACTGGCACCGTTCAACAGTCAGCTGGCCGGTCGTTATCCGTTTGATCCGGGCTCAACCAAGGATGTGCCGCTGTCCGAGATGGAGCGTTTCTTCGCGCCGGGCGGCACCCTGGACAGCTTCTATCAGGTCAACCTCAAGCCCATGGTGGAGAGTGGCCTGATGGAGGGTGAGTTCAGCTCGCCTATCCAGACCGAGCTGGTGAAGCAGCTGGACAGAGCCGCTCGTATCCGCCAGATCTTCTTCACCCAGCAGGGCAACCTGGAGGTGCAGTTCGCCCTCGAGCCCATAGAGCTCACCGCCAACAAGCGGCGCAGCGTGCTGAACCTGGACGGTCAGTTGCTGGAGTATGCCCATGGCCGTCGTACCAAGGTGCCGTTGGTGTGGCCAAACACCATGCGTGACGGTGCCGAGAGCAAGATCACCCTGGTGCCGGCAGCCAGGGAACGTTCACCGCGCAGTGAAGGCTTCGTTGGCCCCTGGGCCATGTTCCGACTGATGGACAAGGGGGAGCTGACCCAGGTCAATGAAGCCACCTTCGATGTGCGCTTCCCGGTGGATCAGGGTTCCATGACCTATCGCGTCTACACCGACAGCGCGCAAAACCCCTTCACCGGCGGCCTGTTCAGTCAGTTCAGATTGCCTGAATCTCTCTATTGATAAAGTGGGGGGCACTGTGTGCCCCCTCAAGCTTTGGAAGCCGATATGTCACAGAATCAACAAGGTCAGCAGGCGCTGAAAGTGGGGCGCGATCCCCGCATGCTGCCGGAGTACGAGGCGCTGCGCAGCGAGATCAACAAACTCAGCCACGCCTCCCGCCCCGAGGTGGACTGGCTCAAGATCCATCGGCTCGCCAGCCTTATCTTTGAAAAGCACGGGGTGGACCTGCAAACCGCCATCTACTTCACCCTGGCGCGGTCGCGCCTGCAAGGGCTGAACGGCTTTACCGAAGGGTGCGAGTTTCTGGCCAACCTGATAGTGACCCAGTGGGAGAGCTTCTGGCCACCTGTGCATCAGGAGCGAGCCCGTATCGAAATGCTGGACTGGTTCATTGCCCGCATCAGCGATGTGATCCGCCAGTACCAGATCAGCCACGAAGACAAGCGCCTCGTCTATCGCTGCGAGCGGGCGTTGCAGCTTATCAGCGAGAAGCTGCACAACGTGGGCTTGAGCCGCATTCCCCGGGTCGAAAATCTGGTGCACTTCATCGAGGGGTATACCCATCTGTTCGATGAGACCGAGATCGTCATCGTCTCCGATGAGCCCGGTCTTAAGGAGGAGCTGCAGATCCCGCCCATGGTGTTCTTCAAGTCCGACATGGAGCACGACAGCCCTTCTTCTTCAGCGTCCTCTTCCAGCACGCCACACCTGCCCCAGGGCAGCATACTGATTGGTCGCGAGAAGGGGCAGGTCAAACCCACAGTGCTCAAGATTGAACCTCACCGCAAGCAGCGCCCTGCCTGGTTCTGGTTTGGCTGCGGTTTGCTCAGCTGCGCCCTGCCGGTGATGAGCTGGCTGGGTTGGCAGCATCTGCAGCAGGAGAAAGCCGTGGCTGCCCAGCGCTTGCAGCAACCGGCCGCCGAGTTGCCACGGGCCCTCAGTTATGACGATATCCGCCAGGCACGCATCGTACTGGGCGAACAGACCCTGCAAGGCATGGAAAGCGAGCTGGTGGCCCGTTATCAAGCCCAGCTGGGACGGCTTGAGCAGACCTCGCCGCTCTACTGGTATCGCTATGGGGAAGGGCTGCGCAACTCGCTGCAGATGCTCTATCCCGACTCGCTGGCAGTCAAGGCGCTGGACAAGCAGTGGCAGACGGCGTTGGCAGGTCAGCAGGGGGATGTGATCAGCGTACCTACCTATCTGGATGCTCGCGCCGGTGTAGACGCCTTGCTCGATCAGCTGCTGGAGCTGGAGCGTCAGCGCAAGACGGTGACCATCTCCTATCTCAAGTCCCAGCTCTATGAGGTGCAGAAAAACCTGATGCAGGATATCCCGTTCAGTCTGCGCCTGAGCGAACTGGAGGCGAGAAAGGCATCCCAGGAGCCCGTCACGGCAGCCGAGCTGAAAGGTCTGGAGAACGACCTGAAAGCACTCAATATCCGGCTCTACCAGTTGCAGCAGAGCAGAGCAGGCAGTTGATCATGCTGCACTGAGCAACACGTTGCGTACATTATGGTGTGTTCGACTGTCAACGCAATATCTGGCCTGGCGATCACACTGTCTTGCGCAAACTATTGCAGTCGCCCCTGCCAGCCTTGAGGTCCATGAACCTAATGGACTGATTTAAAACAGTATTATCGGCGTCTTTGTCATGGCACAAAGGCTGCTGGGTAGCCACCCCAAGTGTATCTGAGCCCATGATCACGACGGTGAGCACGAGGCATGGCGGGAGCCCCTCGGGTGGCTCCCTTGCCCACACGGAGAGTTCATATGTGTCCCTCTATTGCATTGCTCGGTGACATAGGCACCGACCACGATGGTTTTCACCCATCCCCAGTGATTGCCGCGAGCCCGGACGTCTTTCTCGACGGCAAACCGGTGGCCCGGCAGGGCGATCCGCTGGCGCCCCATGACAAGCCCAACAATCCCCCCCATCCGCGCAGCATCTCGGGTGGCGTGGGCACAGTTCTGGTCAACGGCAAGCCCATCGCCGTGACCGGTACCGCCATCGGTTGCGGTGGGGTTGTGATTGGCTCGGGCAGCGGACAGGCAGGATAAGGAACAGCGTTATGGCAGACAGCACAGGATTACAATTCACCGTCAAGGTAGGGGCGCTGCCCGAGAGCACTTTCGTGGTGGCCGAGTTTGCGCTGGAAGAGGCGCTGAACAGCCCGTTCCAGTTGCGATTGGAATTGGCCAGCCCCCAGCCGGATGTCGACTTTGCCGATGTGCTGGACCAGCCGTGCGAGCTGATGGTGTGGTACAACGGCGAGTTGCAGCGGCGGGTGTGCGGGGTAGTGAGTGATTTTGCGCAAGGGGACAGCGGTTTTCGCCGTACCCGCTATCAGCTCATGGTGCAGCCGGCGTTGTGGCGGCTTTCGCTTCGTCACAATTCCCGCATCTTCCAGGCGCAAAAGCCTGATGAAATCCTCTCCATCCTGCTGCAAGAGCACGGCATTACCGATTACGCCTTTGCGCTCAAGAATGAGCACGCCCAGCGGGAATACTGCGTGCAGTACCGCGAAACCGACCTTGCGTTCGTCAACCGGCTTGCAGCTGAAGAGGGGCTCTTCTATTTCCATGAATTCGACGCGGGCAAACACCGCATCGTGTTTGCTGACGATGCGGCTGCGCTGACAGCCGGCCCCGAGCTCTTTTTCAATCTCGGCAACCGCTCGCTGGAGCAGGGCCCCTATGTGCGCCAGTTCCATTACCGCGAGGCGGTGCGCCCCTCGGATGTAGAGCTCAAGGACTACAGCTTCAAGACCCCGGCCTACGGTCTCTCCCACAAAAAGCAGGGCAGCGAGCTGGAGCATCAGCGCGATACCTACCAGCACTTTGACTTTCCGGGTCGCTACAAGCAGGACCCGAGCGGCAAAGCGTTTGCCCAGCACAGGCTCGATGCGCTTCGCAATGATGCCGTGGCGGGCAGCGGCAAATCCAACAGTGCAGCCCTGCTGCCAGGCCAGTTTTTTTCGCTGACCGAGCATCCGAACGGCAATCTGAATACCGACTGGCAAATCGTGCGTATCAGCCACACCGGCTTGCAGCCCCAGGCGCTGGAAGAGGAGGGGGGCAGCGGCCCGACCGTCTACCACAACGAATTTGGGGTGGTCAAAGCCAGCACCAGCTGGCGTGCCCGCATTGGCAGCCCACAAGCGCCCCACAAGCCCATGGTGGACGGCCCGCAGATTGCCATCGTGGTGGGGCCGGAGGGGGAGGAGATTTACTGCGACGAACATGGCCGGGTGAAGCTGCAGTTCCCGTGGGACAGATATGGCAGCTCCAACGACCAGAGCTCCTGCTGGGTGCGGGTGAGTCAGGGATGGGCGGGTGGCCAATACGGCATGATGGCGATTCCGCGCATCGGCCACGAAGTTATCGTTTCATTTTTGGAAGGGGACCCGGACCAGCCTATTGTCACTGGCCGCACCTTCCACGCCACCAACCGGCCGCCCTACGACTTGCCTGCCAACAAGACCCGTACCGTGCTGCGCACCGAAACCCACCAGGGCGAAGGCTTTAACGAACTGCGTTTTGAAGACCAGGCGGGGCAGGAAGAGATTTATATCCACGGCCAGAAAGACCTGAACGTGCTCATCGAAAATGATGCGGCCTGGCACATCAAGCATGACCTGCACACAGATATCGACAACGAGCGGGTGACCCGCATCAAGGCCAACGACCACCTGACGGTGGAGGGGGAGAAGCGGGACCATATCAAGGGTGACCTGTCACTGACCGTCGATGCCTCCATGCATCAGAAACTGGGTCAGTCCCTGCTGGTGGAAGCTGGCCAGGAGGTGCATATCAAGGTGGGCGACAAGCTGGTACTGGAGGCGGGCTCCGAGATCACCCTCAAGGGGGGCGGCAGCTTTGTGAAAGTTGACCCGAGCGGCATCAAGCTGGTCGGCCCCGCCATCAAGCTCAACGCCGGCGGCAGCGCAGGTTCAGGCTCCGGCTGGGGTGGCAAGGCTCCCGTAGTGCCCAAGGGGGTAGAAGTGGTCAAGGCTCCCGAGCTGGTTGAGCTGGTCAAAGCGATCGCCACCGAGAAGGCGATGGAGGCACTCTTGAAAGAAGAGAAGCCTGGCGCGTTCTACCTCTTTTCTGAATAAGGAAACAGCATGAAGTTTGCATTTCCCATCCTCACCGCCAAAGGGGAAGAGTTCAAGGACGTCAAGGTGCTAACGGAGCTGATAAATGGCGAGCAATCGGGTCACTATCTACTTGGCAACCACAACAAGTGGCATGGCGGCGTTCATATCAGCGACAAGAGTGCCCCTTGGTGCAAGGATAAGTACCCCGTCAGAGCCATTGTCGATGGCAAGGTGGTGGCATTCCGGATGATGAAGGATTACCTGACTTCTGAATTTCAGGGTGAGTCCCTACGCTATTCCAACTGCTTCTGCTTGGTACAGCACGAATATTGTGAAATAAATGCAGAAACTAAAGCGAAAAACGAGTTCACCTTCTATTCGCTCTATATGCATCTGCTGCCTTGGGATAAGTACCAAAGTGCCGAAAAGCTGGTGCTGAAAAAGGGTTGGAATGCGCGCAATTCCGTTCCCCATGCCAATCCCGATGCCGAGCAGCAGCGTGTTGATGCCGCTTTGCCCCGTTTCACGTTGCCCAAAGATACCGAACTGGAGATGGACAGCAGTGCGCCATCCCAGAAGGGGAATGTCGGGGGCAAGGAGTATGATTTCATCAAGGTGATTATCAAGAGCAAGCTGTCCAATACCCAGATAAAAGAGGCCGAGAAGGCGGGCGTATTGGTCAGTGAAGGGAGTTCTGTCTGGATCGCGAATAGCCCGGATGCTGTCGAGGTGATCAAGCCCAATGTGCCGACCTGGCTATTCGATCAGATAGAGGCTGAATTATCGAAGAATATGGCCGGACGTGCAGATCCTGTCTCGGATGATAAAAGCGGTCGCTTGATGGCAGGCAGTGGCAGCGTCTCACTGCCAGTCGGCACCAAGTTGCAGTATGATGCCCACCAACTTGAATTCCATTGGATTGGTGACAAGGCACGCAAGATGGCCAGATGCAAATATGTGATGCCGAGTGGGGATGGTGTCCAGGGTAGTTGCGGTATCGCCTGGGTGTGCGTCGAAGATGAATTTATCAAGGCAAAAACGCTCCCCCCCCTCACATCTTGGTGAGCTATATGTGTTGCCATCCCCCGTGGCTATCGCGGCGGGTGAGGCCATAGGTTACCTCGGTCTGGTGGAAACGCCGGGCTCCCTGATAGGGGGCAAGAAGAGCAAGCATCAGGTGCATCTCGAGGTGTTCACTCAGGATCCCAGACTGGACGATGTTTTGGCCAACAAGGCGGGAACAAAAGGCGGCGCTACCTATGCCAAGGTGCCAGCGGAACTCGTCTTGCACGAAAAGAAAAAGCAGGACGGTAAAGATCTCTGGGTGGCGACCGGTGACAAAAGCCTAGAGGCGCTGGTTGAATCGCCAAAGCTTGAGAAAGATGCCGCAAAACAGGAGTGGGTCTGTGTCTCGTCAGGAAAGTATGTCAAGAAAGAGCAAGTCGAATTGTTGAGCCAACATGACTGGCTGAAGATCGGTTTTAAAAAGGTCGATGGTTCAGGCTCCGACGGCTATCTGGATCCCGATGCCCCCCCAGCCTTTTTCACCGATCTGGTCAAGAGCTTTGATTCCGATGGCAATGGTGAACTTAGCAGCGAAGAGATACAGGCGGCCCTGCAAAACAGCAGCAATGCAGACCAACTTCACAAGCTTATCGTCAAGCACCCCAGCGAATGGTATGAAAAATCGTCAGCCAGCAGTTATCTATGGTTGAACAAGCTGATGGCCAAGCTTGGCTTGCCTGATTTTGATCTGTTAGTTGATCATGAGAAGCAGCGAATTGATAAGCTGGAGTGGATGCAGAGTGCAACTAAGTTAACACTTGAGAAAGATAGCTGGCACTTTTCGCCTGTCGGAATTATGGCGTTAGCAATAAAGGCCCAAAATGGGCACCCTAAAACGTATATAGGTGACACTTTAAACGAAATTGAATTTTTGTCTTTCTATAATGGTGAAGTAGTTGAAGAGTCAGATTATGTCAATGCTGCTTCTGAGCTTGGTTGTGAGGTTAATGCTATAAAAGCAATAGCATTAACTGAAACCGGTAGTACAGGCAGTTATTATAAGTTCTCAGATCAGGATGATGCAGTGCTTTCTATTTTGTTTGAAAGGCATAAATTTAGTAATATGACGAATGGGAAATATGATAAGTCTCACCCTGAAATATCTAACCCTGTGGGGGGCGGATATGGGAAATATAAAGTTCAGTATAAGAAACTTATGCTGGCCTACTCATTGGATAAGAATGCTGCACTAAAAGCAGCATCTTGGGGGAAGTTCCAGATATTAGGTTCCAACCACTTGAGTGCTGGATATAAAGATGTAAATGAATTCGTTAGTTCGCTCAGTGGTTCAGAAAAAAACCATCTTAAAGCTTTTGTTAATTTTATAAAAGCTGATAATAGATTGCTCAAAGCCATTCGAGCAAAGGATTGGTTAGCATTTGCACTAGTGTACAATGGTCCTAGGCAGAAAGGATATGATAAAAGAATGAAGGGTAATTACAATGCACTCTAATATTTATATTTTCATGTTGCTTTATTTAATTTCAGCTTCTTCGTATAGCAGCGAAAACGTGTATTTTTCTTGTGAGACTGATAAAGGTGACGTTAAATTATTCGTTGATGAAAATATATTGAATTATGAATTCTCGAAAGGTGATAAGACTGAGCTTTCTTATCACTCATTGGGAGATGGTTTTAGTGGATTCAGTCATAATTATTACTATAGATACCAGACTGAATATGGAAAGGTTTCTTTCAGTAAAGGGAAATACAAGTATTCGATTTTTAGTCACTACGAAGGAAATGAAGAAATGTCAGGTGTAATAGTAACTATATCCGAAAAAGAATATAACATCCCTTGCAGAAAAAAAATTATAAATAAACTTGTGGATCTTATCCCTTTACTACAATGTGATAAAGAAGATGCATTGGGATGCTATCCTGAAAGATAATATCTGTACAGATCTAGTTATCACCTAACACCGGCCTCAAACCGGTGTCTTGTTTACGCTACTTTAGTGCGCACTTCCTTCGGTATCAATTTCAGACCCTTCTTGAACATGCTGTAGGGGTCTGTCCCTTCATCATTAGATCGCTGGTTGTTGTAGTGTTCATCCAGCTGGGTATTGTGCAGTCGTTTGATAAAGCGTAGCTCTGTGGCCTATGTATCTTTGTGATTTGGTGCTCAATCCCTTCAGTTATAGGAATAGCTCTCAAGCCGCCAGTAGAGCTCACGCCCGGAGGGTATAAACCTGTGCCTGATGAGCTTCGAAGAACAGCAGTGTCGTTTCATTGAGATTGAGCACATGGACCGAGGAAACTTGTTGCTTGTTGGGGTAGATCCGTCCCCAGGCGTGGCGGCTGTAGTAGCCCAGCAGGCTTTACAGATATGTCTTGCCAAACCCTTGGAGCGTGCTGATGAAGGTGGTGTCGGCCCTCACCAGTTCCTCGGTGTAGTGGATTTCTAGCTGGCGTTCTCGAAACTACGGACCGGAGTGTTTGAACAGGTGAATTTGCTCATCGTTAAGCCCAATCGTCTATTCCCGATGGTCCATGCGAAGTGTAACAAGCGGTTGAGTTTAGAGAGCAAATGCATGCCACAGACACGGCCAGCACCGGTGCTAATGCCTTTTAGGGTGAGCACCAGTGAGACCCGTTACGGACATTTTTACGGGCAATCAATGGATAGGATTGGGTGTTTTTGAAAGGAGTAAATGGGGTGGCTGATGGGGCTCGAACCCACGACAACCGGAATCACAATCCGGGACTCTACCAACTGAGCTACAGCCACCACTGAAAATTTCCATTAATACCATCCATCCCGTGGAGGGAGGATTTATTAATGGTGCGCCCTGCAGGATTCGAACCTGCGACCCACGGCTTAGAAGGCCGTTGCTCTATCCGACTGAGCTAAGGGCGCTCTGTATCGATCAGCCAAGGTGGCTCATCAATGAACTTGGTCGGTGATAAAGGATTCGAACCTTTGACCCTCTGGTCCCAAACCAGATGCGCTACCGGGCTGCGCTAATCACCGAAATTTCTTGTCCAGCATACCGATAGCGGCGGTACTGGGCAACGGGCGGGCATCATACCCAAGCGGGAAAGGCAGCGTCAACGTATTTTTCCGCTAGTAAATTCAAGTGCCTACTTATTGCCCGCCCAGCGAGCGCTGCTAACACCCGCGCCAAAAAAATGCGACAATGCGCGGCAGTTGAACACATGGTGAGTGAAGAACGATGTCTGCCAAAATCATTGATGGAAAACAGGTTGCGCAAACGATTCGCAATCAGGTCGCAGCGCAAGTCCAACAGCGGTTGGCACAAGGGAAACGGGCGCCAGGTCTGGCGGTGATCCTGGTCGGGGTGGATCCGGCGTCTCAGGTCTATGTCGGCAGCAAGCGCCGCGCCTGTGAAGAGGTTGGATTTATCTCCCGCTCTTACGATTTGAGCGCAACGGCGAGCCAGGAAGAGCTGCTGGCCCTGATCGATCGGCTCAATGATGATGCGAATGTAGACGGCATTCTGGTGCAACTGCCGCTGCCGGCCCATTGTGATACGACTCAGGTGCTGGAGCGTATTCGTCCCGACAAGGACGTGGATGGCTTCCACCCGTACAACGTGGGCCGTCTGGCGCAACGCATTCCGGCACTGCGCCCCTGCACGCCCAAGGGCATCATGACCCTGATAGAGACCACTGGCGTCAAGACTCATGGTCTGCATGCTGTGGTGGTCGGTGCATCCAACATAGTGGGGCGCCCGATGACGCTGGAGCTGCTGCTGGCTGGTTGCACCACGACTACCTGCCACCGCTTTACTCAGGATCTGGAACAACAGGTGCGTCGTGCCGACTTGCTGGTCGTGGCCGTGGGCAAGCCGAACTTCATTCCGGGAGAGTGGGTCAAGCCGGGTGCCCTGGTGATCGACGTGGGTATCAATCGTCTGGCTGACGGCTCTCTGGTGGGGGATGTGGAGTTCGAGACGGCGCGTAATCATGCCTCTTTCATCACACCGGTTCCGGGTGGTGTTGGCCCCATGACGGTAGCGAGCCTGATGGAAAACACCCTGAGTGCCTGTCAGGACTATCACGACCAGGCACTGTGATGATGGGTGAAGTCTGCATCTGATTGGCTTCACGCTCACACTCAAAGCTCAAAATAAAAAACCCGGCAACCTTGCGGTTCGCCGGGTTTTTTATTTATCCAGTTTGACTCTTACATGTTCTGTGCTTCGTTTGGCACGATGACAGAGGCGTGATTTCCTTTCGGCCCCTGCTGCAGTTCGAAGTTGACTGCCTGACCTGCTTTCAAGGTCTTGTAACCTTCCATTTGTATCGTGGAGTAGTGGGCGAAGATATCTTCACCACCCCCTTCCGGACAGATAAACCCAAATCCTTTTGCGTTGTTAAACCACTTGACTGTTCCGGTTGCCATACATCTACATCCTTTTATTGATTACCCTGAAGTCGTTGAGTAACCTGCGCCAGCCCTTTATAACTAGTAGCATACGTCTATAGCAGACGGGCGCCGATTAGCAAGTAACCAATCTAGTCTAACTTTTGAGCGAGTCAAGGAGTTGTTAACAACTGATGTGATCTGGTTAACAAGTCTATTGACAATCTTGTGTTAGACGGTAGTAATCTAGAGGTACCGAAGCGCGACTATGAGCAAGCAGAAAGAACTCTTTGCTAATGAAGAGATTGCACAAGCAGAGAAAACGAAGCTGCAACCGCCACCCATGTACAAGGTCGTCCTGAACAACGACGACTACACACCGATGGAGTTTGTGGTGGAGGTGCTGCAAAAGTTCTTTGGTATGGATTTGGACAAGGCTACCCAAGTGATGCTGAGTGTGCATTATAGTGGTAAGGGAGTCTGTGGTACGTTTACCGCCGAGATTGCCGAAACCAAAGTGGTCCAGGTCAACACCTATTCACGTAACAACGAACATCCACTGCTATGTACCATGGAAAAGGCTTGAATCTGATGACTTGATGGCGAGAACGACACCACATTGTTGCTGTACTAGGGGAGGTGCCTATGTTGAATAAAGATCTAGAAAAGACGCTGAACGAGGCTTTCAAACTGGCCCGTGACGAGCGCCACGAATTCATGACTGTCGAGCACCTGTTGTTAGCCCTGCTGGATAACAGCTCAGCCCATGAGGCGTTGAGTTCGTGTGGTGCTGATGTGGAACTGATGCGCAAAGAGATCAGCGCATTCATCGGTCAAACAACCCCGCTTATTCCCCGCGATGATGAAGACAGAGAAACCCAGCCCACGCTTGGCTTCCAGCGAGTGCTGCAGCGTGCTGTCTTCCATGTGCAATCCTCTGGCAATACTGAGGTCAGCGGCGCCAATGTGTTGGTGGCCATCTTCAGTGAGCAGGAATCTCAGGCGGCCTATTTTCTGAAAAAGGCCGAGATAAGCCGGCTGGATGTGGTCAATTTCCTCTCCCACGGAGTGCGAAAAGATAGCAAGCCGGACAACAGCAGTAACAATGCCGAGTCTGACGATGATGTCTCTGCTGCCCAGATAGAAAGCTTTGCCACCAACCTGAATCAGCTGGTGCTGGAAGGGCGTATCGACCCGCTCATCGGCCGCGATCAGGAACTGAGCCGCACCATCCAGGTATTGTGCCGTCGCCGCAAGAACAATCCGCTGCTGGTGGGTGAAGCCGGTGTCGGCAAGACAGCCATCGCCGAAGGCCTGGCCTATCGCATCGTCAAGGGGGATGTGCCCGAGGTGATTGCCGGTAGCACCATCTATTCACTCGATATGGGATCCTTGCTGGCGGGCACCAAGTATCGTGGTGATTTCGAAAAACGCCTCAAAGTGTTGCTCAAGCAGATTGAGCGTCAGGAAGGGGCCATCCTCTTCATCGACGAGATCCACACCATCATAGGGGCCGGTGCGGCTTCGGGTGGCCAGCTTGACGCAGCCAACCTCATCAAGCCGTTGCTCTCCAATGGTTTGCTGCGCTGTGTCGGGTCTACAACCTACCAGGAATACTCCCAGATCTTCGAGAAAGACCGTGCCTTGGCCCGTCGCTTCCAGAAGATCGATATTGTCGAGCCGAGTGTGGATGACACCACTCGCATCCTGATGGGGCTCAAGAGCCGTTACGAATCGCACCACGGTGTGCGTTATACCGTCAAGGCGATCCGTGCTGCGGTCGAACTCTCGGCCAAGTACATCAACGACCGCCATCTGCCTGACAAGGCCATCGACGTGATCGACGAGGCCGGGGCAGGGCAGCGGCTGCTGCCGGTGAGCAAGCGCAAGAAAGTGATCAATGTGCCGGAAATCGAAGCCATCGTTGCCAAGATTGCCCGTATCCCGGAGAAATCAGTCTCTTCTTCCGACAAGGAGGTGCTGAAGAACCTGGAGCGCAATCTCAAGATGGTGGTGTTTGGCCAGGACAAGGCCATAGAGGTGTTGACCGATGCCATCCGGCTGTCACGCTCAGGTCTTGGCAATGAACGCCGCCCGGTGGGTTGCTTCCTGTTTGCCGGCCCGACCGGGGTGGGCAAGACGGAGGTCACCCAGCAGCTTGGCAAGGCGCTCGGAGTGGAAATGCTGCGTTTTGATATGTCCGAGTACATGGAGCGCCATACCGTCTCACGTTTGATTGGTGCCCCTCCCGGTTATGTCGGTTTTGAACAGGGCGGCTTGCTGACCGACTCAGTGCTCAAGCATCCCCACTCGGTGGTGTTGCTGGACGAGATTGAGAAGGCGCACCCGGATGTGTTTAACCTGCTGTTGCAGGTAATGGACAACGGGACCCTGACGGACAACAACGGGCGCAAGGCCGATTTCCGTAACGTGATCCTGGTGATGACCACCAACGCCGGTGTGCAGGAGACCCAGCGCAAGTCCATTGGCTTCCAGCAACAAGATATGAGCCACGATGCCATGGCGGTGATAAACAAGACGTTCAGTCCAGAGTTCCGCAACCGGCTGGATCACACCATCTGGTTCAACCATCTGGATATGCAGGTGATCCACCAAGTGGTCGACAAGTTCATTGTCGAGTTGCAGGTACAGCTGGATGCCAAGGGCGTGTCTCTTGAAGTGTCCGAGGGTGTCCGCCACTGGTTGGCCGAGAAGGGATATGACAGGGCCATGGGAGCCAGACCCATGGGACGGGTCATCCAGGAACACCTCAAGAAACCATTGGCCAATGAAATCCTGTTTGGATCACTGGTTGATGGAGGGGTAGTGAAGGTTGAGTTGGTAAATGACAGCCTCAGCTTTGACTTTCAGGTCAATATTGAAGCTGTCTCCCACTAAGCACTGATAGTTAGAAAGCGACAAAAAACCCCAGCCGAGAGGTTGGGGTTTTTTGCTGAATTCCTGGCTTAGCGAGAGCGGAAAACAATACGTCCCTTGGAGAGATCGTACGGAGTCAGAGCTACCGTTACTTTGTCCCCAGTCAGGATACGGATGTAGTTTTTGCGCATCTTGCCGGAAATATGAGCGATAACCACGTGACCATTTTCCAGTTCCACACGGAACATGGTATTGGGCAGGGTTTCGAGAATGGTGCCCTGCATCTCAATACTGTCTTCTTTAGCCATTGAATCCTCTTGATAAGCCACAACAAAAATCCGCTGGATCATGCCGGATTTAAGGCTATGTGTAAAGTTTACTCGGGCTTGGTGTCGATATTTTTCCATTCCCCTTGTATCAGCCGCTCGTGAGGCAGGTATTGGCGCTTGTAATTCATCTTGCGGCACGCCTCCACCAGATAGCCAAGATACAACCAGGTGCGACCTGTGCGCTTGGCCAGTTCCAACTGACTCAGAATGGCGAAGGTACCGAGGGAGCGATCGGCGTGAGCCGGATCGAAAAAGGTATACATGGCGCTCAAGGAGTGGGGGAGCAGATCCGTGGTAGCGACCCCGATCAGCCGGTTGTCCTTGCGCATTTCGAGGTAAAGTGGCGGCATCCAGTCGCAATGCAAAAAGCCCTTGTATTGGGTTCGGCTGGGGGGATACATGCTGCCGTCATGGTGACGCTCGCGAATGTAGCGCTCGTAGAGCTGGTAATACTCGGGCTTGTCGTCATAGCTGAGCACCAGTTCAAGGTCCTGATTCAACTGCCGGATCCGCTTCTGGCTGCGGCTCGGCACGAAGCGTTCGCTGTGAATGCGCAACGACTGGCAGGCACTGCAGGCCGGGCAGTGGGGCCGATAGATGTCATTTCCGCTGCGCCGAAATCCCGCCGTCAGCAATCGCTCATACCCGCTGGCATTGAGCAGGTTGTGGTCCATCAATACCAGCAGTTGCTCCTGTTCATGGCCCAGATAGCTGCATTGATGCTTGGGGGTCAGACCTACTTTTAGGATCACTTCTTCTGTCATAGGCTGATGCTCCCCGCTTGCCAGCAGTTATCTGCCAACGGCTGCCGGCTCAGTTTGGTCAGCGCCGTCAAAAACGTCTCTCTTGGCCACTCCTGGATCCCCATGGTGGCCAGAAAATCATTCTGCATCTGGCAATCGATCAGTGCGCCACCGTGGCGGGCGAAGTGGTGACAGAGCGCCACCATGGCCAGCTTGGCGCCGTTGTCGATGCGGCTGAACATGGACTCACCGCAGAAGAGGCGGCCGAGGGAGAGGCCATAGAGGCCAGCTTGCAACTGGCCATGCTGCCAGATCTCGACGGAGTGGGCATGACCAAGGCGATGAAGTTGTCGATAGGCGTCGATCATGGGCGTGCTTATCCAGGTTCCACTGGCGCTGCGACGGGGGGCGGCGCAGGCCGCTATTACCTCATTAAAGGCGCGATTGATGGAAATATCGAATGAGGTGCGGCGGATAAATTTGCGCAGGCTGCGACCTATGTGCAGCTGTTCGGGGATGATGACCCCTCTGGGATCCGGCGACCACCACAGCAACGGCTGGTGGGGCTCATTCCACGGGAAGATCCCCTTGTGGTAAGCTGCCAGCAATCGTTCAGGGGAGAGATCCCCGCCGATCGCCAGCAGGCCGTTGGGTTCATCCAGTGCGTGCTCGGGGTCGGGAAACCAGCACAGCGCATCATCCAATTGGGTAAGATAGCGAGACATAAGGCGAAGAGGTTCACAGATGAAGGCCATTATCCTGATAGTATCCAGCTTGCTCTGCTTTGTCACTGCGCCCGCCGAGGCCCAGGTTTACGAGCGCAACACGGCGCGGCCCGTCAATCAGGTGGTGTTTGGCCAGGTGGAGACGGTGCGCAACATCACCCAGCGCCAGATCCTGGAGTCTGAACATTCCGGCTGGAAAACCCTGGGCGGTGCTGTTTTGGGCGGCCTGCTTGGCAACCAGTTTGGCGGCGGCCACGGCCGTGAAATTGCCACCGCCGTCGGGGCGCTGGCCGGCGCGGCTGCGGCGCAGCAGTATCAGTCTGGCGGTACTGTGGTGGAGAACAAGCTGGTGGAGCTGCTCATTCGCAACGAGCAGAACGGCTTGGTCAACGTTATCCAGGATTACGATCCGGCCATGGTATTCATGAACGGCGACAAGGTGCGCATCCTCTATTTCGACGATGGGGTACGAGTCGACAAGACCTACTGAGACAGGGCGCATCGAGCGAAGCAGGGAAGAGGGAAGGGGAGCAACCCGACGGTCTCCATTGACAGGAGCCAGTCGGGCGGTACTACACGGAACTCATCTAGCTCAGGTAGATGGGCCCTGAGACACTATCTTGTCGCGACCTGTGTTCTTTGCCTGATAGAGCAGGCGATCCGCTTCACTCAGTGCCTCGTCCATGGAGACTCGCCCGACATTGATCACCCCGAAACTGGCGCGAACGAACAGCGGCGTCTCCCGTGACAGGGGTTGCTGACGCAGTTGTTGGCGCAGTCCCTCCAGCCGTTTGAGCAGCACTGGCACTGTGCAATGGGGCACCATAAGGGCAAACTCCTCCCCCCCAAAGCGGGCAATCATGGCATCGGGGAAGAACTGGGTCAGCAACCGGGTTAGGTGGCAGAGCAGTTGATCGCCGATGGCATGACCCCAGTGATCGTTGACCTGCTTGAAGTGATCCACATCGAGGACACACAGCGCGAGCGGCGTCTGCTGGCGCTGATGCTCCTCAAACCACTTTTGCCCCTCGTTGAACCAGTAGCGCCGGTTATAAAGCCCGGTCAGGTAGTCGCGGTTGGCGGATTCCTGAATGCTGTTGAACTGCTCAAGCGCCTCCAGGTTATGGCTGACCCGACACTGCAACTCTTCCGGCTCGAACGGCTGGTTGAGAAAGTCGTTGGCCCCTTGCTTGAGGTAGCGGGCAGACAAGCCCCGTTTGTCCGACACCGAGATCCCTATGATGGCGAGCTGCTGCTTGCTGTAGCGCTCTCGCAGCATCCGCACCAGGCTGATGCCGTCAATTTCCGGCATATAGTAGTCGACCAGTACCAGCCGGATGGCCGGATTCTGCTCAAGGATGGTCAGGGCTTCGCGGGCATGGCTCGCCTCGTGGACCAGCAACAACTGCTTGCGTAGCTGTGCCATGGTGCGGTGGCGGGAGGTGCGTGAATCATCGACGACCAGCACTTCAATCTGCTGATTGAGATAGAGGCGATGCACCAGACCGACCGCGTATTGCAGGGAGTGACGTGAATCTTTCATTACATAATCCAGCACCCCTGCTTCCAGCCAGGCCTCCCGCTTGTCTTCGCTGATGTCGGCGGTGAGGATCACCACTGGCAAGCCTCGCTCCAGCAGCACCTTGACGGCTTCCCCGCTGGGAGCATCAGGCAGGGTAAGATCCACCAGTGCGACCACGTATTCGTCTCCCTGGCAGTGACGTGCCCCCTCCAGGGTATCGAAGGCATCAATCTCCAGGCCAGTTTGCTGCGCGATGGCCTGGATCAACATGCGACGGATCGTCATGCTATCTTCGACAATCAATATTTTCTGTTTCATCCGGCTCCTTAACGTAAAAAGGCATGCCTCACGGCATGCCTTTTATATCCCTTGCGCTTATTGCGCGTCCAGATATCGCTCGGCATCAAGGGCGGCCATGCAGCCGGTGCCGGCAGACGTAATGGCCTGACGGTAGTTGTGATCGGCCACGTCACCGGCGGCAAATACCCCTTCAATGCTGGTCTGGGTGGCAAAGCCGTCCAGTCCGCCACGCACCTTCAGGTAGCCGTTTTGCATCGTCAGCTGGCCCTCGAAGATCTGGGTATTCGGCTGGTGACCGATAGCGATGAATACGCCCATCAGTGGCAGATCCGTGGTGGTGTCATCCTGCGTGCTGCGCAGGCGCACACCGGTCACGCCCATCTGATCCCCCAGTACTTCGTCGAGGGTCTGGTGGGTGTGCAGCACTATGTTGCCGCTCTCTACCTTGTCGTGCAGACGCTTGATCAGGATCTTCTCGGCGCGAAACTCATCGCGGCGGTGAATGAGGTGCACCTTCTTGGCGATGTTGGCCAGATAGAGTGCCTCTTCCACTGCGGTATTGCCGCCGCCGATCACAGCCACTTCCTGGTTGCGATAGAAGAAGCCGTCACAGGTAGCGCAGGCGGAGACGCCGCGTCCCTTGAAGGCCTCTTCGGAAGGCAGTCCCAAATATTTGGCGGAGGCGCCGGTGGCGATGATCAGCGCATCGCAGGTGTATTCGGCGCTGTCGCCCTTGAGGCGAAACGGACGCTGGGTCAGCTCCACTTCATTGATGTGATCAAACAGGATGCGGGTATCGAACTTCTCCGCATGGGCCTTCATGCGCTCCATCAGGGCTGGACCGGTCAGACCTTCGGGATCACCGGGCCAGTTTTCCACCTCTGTGGTGGTGGTCAGCTGACCACCTTGCTGCATGCCTGTGATGAGCAGAGGATTCAGGTTGGCGCGGGCTGCGTAGACGGCGGCAGTGTAACCGGCCGGGCCTGACCCCAGGATCAGCAGTTTGCTGTGAGTGACTTGGCTCATGATGTGATTTCCGAGACGTGATGAGTTTGCGCGATTGTAGGTAATTCGTGATATGGGGTCAAAGGTCAGTGAGTCGATTGTGCCAATCGATGATAGGTGCAGGCTGATGCTCATTTTGAGGTGAAAAGGATCCATTCTGGACGGATCCTGACTCAGAGAAGTGCATTTGCTGGCGCCAGTTTGGGCGTGGCTTGCGAGTTCGCTGGGGTGGCCTTGGTCCCCCTGGTATTTCGGCTGCGTTGCCGGGTCTTGCCTCGTTGACGAAGCCGTCAACCGGATGTGTACGGGTGAGGGGGCTTCTTGTTTTGCCCGTATCTGTGTCATGCCGACGATGGCCGAACCCGGCTTCATGCGGACAATATGGTCATGGTTGACAACTCTTGGCGCAGTGGCGCCCGGAGCCATCATTGCGCAGCTGATCCCTGTCTTGACCACTTCAACAGCGAGATGACGGTCAGCAGCGCGCCAAGACAGCCAGGCAGAAGAGGAGCATGCGGGCTATTCGAATGAATAGAGATGCGTTCAGCCACTTTCTTCGCCATGGGCGGCAGCGTCAGGTCATTTCGGGCGGATGGTTTAGAGGAGGCCGCGATTGACTGACAGGGCCAGTGCCCGGGACCCAATGCAAACAGGTGACACAACGGGATTAAAGAGGGGATGTTCCCCGCGGGTCAGGCATGTTTGATGTGCGGAGTTATCTGGTCTGGATGATCATCCGGTCTTGGCGAAAACGGCTGCTGCAGAGACCAAAATATCGGCACCGACAGCGCGATAATCTGCTTCATCCAAGCCAATGCCGCTTCCTGCGCCGCTTTGGACGAAAACAGTATGGTTTCGTGCTGTCAGTTCACGTACACTGGCCGGAACCATGTCTAGGCGATATTCATGGTTTTTTATTTCTTTAGGTACACCGATAATCATGCTATCCCTCGTCTATCGACCGGTGTTTTATGTTGCTTCAAGGTTACGTAACATTTGCGCCTAGCATATTCAGGTATTGACAGGATTTGTGACCATAATTATAAAATGACTGGTGATTCTTACCAAAAAATAGCCAAAGGATGGAATAAAATGATGGAAGCTAAGAGTCGGCTAAAGGATTTGGACAGGATTGACCGCAACATTCTGAATGAACTGCAAAAGGATGGCAGGATTTCGAACGTTGAGTTGTCCAAGCGAGTTGGCCTGAGTCCTACACCGTGTCTGGAACGGGTTCGTCGCCTCGAGCGACAAGGTTATATCGAAGGATATGCCGCTATTCTGAACCCTCATTATCTGGATGCGTCTCTGCTGGTGTTCGTGGAAATTACCCTCAATCGCGGTGCGCCGGATGTGTTTGAACAGTTCAACAAGGCTGTTCAGGTGCTTGAAGAGATCCAGGAGTGCCATCTGGTCTCCGGCGATTTCGACTATCTGCTCAAGACCCGCGTCAGCGACATGTCGGCCTACCGCCGCCTGCTGGGGGAAACCCTGCTGCGACTGCCCGGCGTCAATGACACCCGCACCTATGTGGTGATGGAAGAGGTCAAGCAGAGCAGTCGTCTGGTGATCAGCACCCGTTGAGTTGGGTTATGCTGTGGCTTGCCAGGCTAATGACAAGTCACGACAGTCAGAAACGAGCGGCCGGTCCGCTCGTTTCTTCTTATCGAGTTGGTTGTGAATATGGCCCAGCCCATCAGGCACTGGCTGACAATCGGTGGGCTTTTCAGGGATACTAGGCCCCCTTATCCCCCCGCATTATATGTTTTCAGAAAGGAGCCGGAGTTTGGCCGATAAAAAGCTGTTTACTCCTTTATCAGGTACACAACGGATCTTCGAAGCCGTCTTGATCGCCATCACTCTGATGGCTGCCTATCTCTTGCTTGCCCTGTTGTCCTATCATCCTGCCGATCCCGGTTGGTCGCAGACCTCCTGGCAAGGGGAGGTGAAGAACCTCGCCGGCAGCGCGGGGGCCTGGCTCGCCGATATCACCATGTTTACCTTTGGGGCTTTCTCCTATCTGGTTCCCCCCCTGGTGGTTTTACTCGGCTGGAGCCTGTTCTGGCGTCCGAGCCGGCTGCTGGATGTGGACTATCTTACCCTGTCGGTGCGCATCGTCGGCTTCGTGCTGACAGTGCTCGGCATGTCCGCCATTGCCAGCATGAACTTCAATGACATGCAGAATTTTTCCGCCGGTGGCCTGGTGGGGGACGTGATCGCCTCCGCCGTGGTGCCGCTGTTTGGCGGCGTCGGGGCCAATCTGATGCTGCTCTGCTTCGTGGCAACCGGCATCACACTGTTTACCGGCTGGTCCTGGCTCACCATAGTTGAGCGGATTGGCGCCACCTGTACCGGTTCGGTCAGCGCCATCTACCACTTCCCCACCACACTGGGTCGCTGGTTGACCGGTGGCTGGCGTCAGCCCCGTTACGAGGGAGCCGATCCCTTGCTGGAAGGGGGCGTCGGTGCCCTCGAGCTCGATGATGAAGACGAGGATGAGCCGCACTCCAGCTGGACCCGTCGTCCCAAGGGTAACGGTACCGCCAAGGGCCAGAAGGCAACCTCCGATGAGTGGCTGCCGGAGCTCGATGACGATACCTTCCAGTTCGACCCGCAGTTTGATGATGAAGATGACGAGCCGGCACCCGTGGCCAAACCCAAGCGCGCTGCCGCTGCCAATGCCCGTCGCCAGCCGGCCCTGACCACGGCCGATGACGAGGATGACGAATTCGATCTGCCCTGGGCCGAGGGTGAGGGTGAGCCGGTCGCACCGGTTGCCGCCGCGCCGGGCAAGCCCAAACGCCGTGTGCAACTGAGCATGCCCCCTTTGCCGAGCATCGAGCTGCTGGACAGACCGCCCGCCAAGACCCAGATGATGAGCAAAGACGAGCTGGACCGTATGGGCCGTTTGGTGGAAGCCAAGCTGGCCGACTACAACGTGCAGGCCAAGGTGGTCGGTGTCTATCCGGGCCCTGTCATCACCCGTTTCGAGCTGGATCTGGCCCCTGGCATGAAGGCGAGCAAGATCACCAACCTGTCGCGGGACTTGGCCCGCTCTCTCTCCGCCAGCAGTGTGCGGGTGGTGGAAGTGATCCCGGGCAAGACTTTCGTCGGTATCGAGTTGCCCAACCGGGTGCGCCAGACCGTTTACCTGCGCGAGACTCTCGATTGCGATGCTTTCCGCGATAGCCGCAACCCCCTTACCATGGGGCTCGGTCAGGACATTGCAGGGGAGCCGGTGGTGGTGAATCTGGCCAAGATGCCGCACTTGCTGGTGGCCGGTACGACCGGTTCGGGCAAGTCGGTGGGGGTCAACACCATGATCATTTCCATGCTCTACAAGTCGTCCCCGGACGATCTGCGTTTCATCATGATCGATCCCAAGATGCTGGAGCTTTCTGTCTACGAAGGGATCCCCCATCTGCTGACCGAAGTGGTCACCGACATGAAGGATGCTGCCAACGCCCTGCGCTGGTGTGTGGGCGAGATGGAGCGTCGTTACAAGCTGATGTCGGCGGTCGGGGTGCGTAACCTCAAGGGCTACAACGACAAGGTATTGGCCGCGGCGGCTGAGGGAGAACCGATGCGGGATCCCTTGTGGCGCCCGGGTGACTCCATGGATCAGATGCCGCCGGAGCTGGAAAAACTGCCCCACATAGTAGTGGTGGTGGACGAATTTGCCGACATGATGATGATTGTCGGCAAGAAGGTTGAAGAGCTCATCGCTCGTATTGCCCAGAAAGCGCGGGCCGCCGGTATTCACCTCATACTGGCGACCCAGCGTCCCTCTGTGGATGTGATCACCGGTCTTATCAAGGCCAACATACCGACCCGCATCTCGTTCCAAGTGTCGAGCAAGATAGACTCGCGTACCATTCTGGATCAGGGCGGTGCCGAATCCCTGCTTGGCATGGGCGACATGCTCTACATGCCGGCCGGTACCTCCAACCCCACCCGTGTCCACGGCGCCTTCGTCGATGATCACGAGGTACACAAGGTGGTGGCGGACTGGAAACTGCGCGGCGAGCCCAACTACATCGAAGAGATCCTCTCCGGTGAGTCGGGCGGCGAGGGCGGCAGCAGCGAATATGGCGGTGGTGGCGACGAAGAGCTCGACCCCCTGTTTGACGAGGCTGTGGCCTTTGTGGTGGAGTCGCGCCGTGGCTCGACGTCCAGCGTGCAGCGCAAGTTCAAGATTGGTTACAACCGTGCGGCTCGTCTCATCGAGCAGATGGAAAATCAGGGTATCGTCAGCTCGCCGGGCGGCAATGGTCAGCGCGATGTGCTGGCACCGCCGCCGGTACGGGACTAAGGCTCACCCTTCCTCTACCCTGGCCATGCCCTCACCGGGTGTGGCCTTTTATCGAGAGCGTCTTCATGAAAAGCGTGATGAAAAAACAACTGTTGATAGGGTCTGTATTGCTGGTTGCCAGCAGTCAGGTGTGGGCGGATGCGGCCAGCAGCCTCAAGCAGAAACTGGCCGATGTGAGCCTCTTCTCCGCCAAGTTTGCCCAGACCGTCTACGACAGCAAGGGCAAGGAGCTGCAAAAGGCCGGTGGCGATCTGCTGGTGCAGCGCCCGAATCGTTTCAACTGGCACACTACCTCGCCGGACGAGAGCCTGATAGTAGCGGATGGCAAGGACGTCTGGGTCTATGACCCCTTCGTCGAGCAGGTAACCGCCCTCAAACTCAAGGATGCGGTGCTCAATACCCCCTTCATCCTGATCGCCGGCAACGACGACAAATTCTGGAAGCACTATGACGTGACCCAGGAAGGGAATGTCTACACCGTTACCAGCCGCAACAAGGATGAGCTGATCGCCTCCTTTCGCGTCACGTTCGACAGGCAGAACAACATCAGTCGTTTCGATGTGAAAGAGGCACAGGGGCAGTGGAGCGAATTCACCCTGAGCAGTTTCAACCGCAAGCCGGTGCTCAAGGGCAACGAATTTGTTTTCAAGATCCCGAAGGGGGTCGAGCTGGACGACCAGCGCTGATGAGCAATTTCTCTTTGGATGTCTCGCCGGGCCATCACCTGCTGGCGGCCCGCATGATGTCTTTGGATCTATCGTCGTACTGTCTGCCACTGGCGGTCGGCATGACGCTGGATGGTCAATGCAGATGAGCAATTTATCGCTGGATTTTTCGTCGGACTTTCGTCCGCTGGCGGCCCGGATGCGGCCGCAAAACCTCGACCAGTACATAGGTCAGCAGCATATCCTGGGGCCTGACAAGCCCCTGCGCAAAGCGATCCTGGCCGGTCACTGCCACTCCATGATTTTGTGGGGGCCGCCCGGTACCGGCAAGACCACCCTGGCGGAACTGATGGCGCACTATTGTCAGGCGGAGGTGGAGCGACTCTCTGCGGTGACCTCCGGCATCAAGGAGATCCGCGCCGCCATCGACAAGGCGAAGGAGAACAGCTGGCGCGGGGTGCGCACCATCCTTTTCGTCGATGAGGTGCACCGCTTCAACAAGAGCCAGCAGGATGTGTTTCTGCCCCACATCGAAGACGGCACCATCACCTTTATCGGTGCCACCACCGAAAACCCCTCGTTCGAACTCAACAACGCACTGCTCTCCCGGGCCCGGGTCTATCTGCTCAAGCGACTGGAAGAGGACGACATCCTCGCCATGATCGATCAGGCAATGACAGACTCCCGCGGTCTCAATGATCCGGCACTCACCTTTGCCCCCGGAGTGAAGGAGGCGCTGGCCAAAGCCGTGGATGGTGACGGGCGCAAATCCCTCAACTACCTGGAGCTGCTGGCCGACATGGCCGAGCAAGATAGCAGCGGTCACAAGCAAATTGACAGTGCCCTGCTCGCCGCCGTGGTGGGTGAGCATGTGGCGCGCTTTGACAAGGGGGGCGATCACTTCTACGACCTCATCTCGGCGGTGCACAAGTCCATTCGCGGCTCGGCCCCCGATGCGGCGCTCTACTGGTATGCCCGCATGGTGAGCGCAGGTTGCGATCCTCTTTACATCGCCCGCCGCTTGCTGGCGATTGCCTCGGAAGATGTGGGCAATGCCGATCCGCGTGCCATGCAGGTGGCGCTGTCGGCCTGGGATTGTTTCCACCGCATCGGTCCGG
Source organism: Aeromonas sp. 5HA1 (assembly GCF_029237245.1). Taxonomy (NCBI): domain Bacteria; kingdom Pseudomonadati; phylum Pseudomonadota; class Gammaproteobacteria; order Aeromonadales; family Aeromonadaceae; genus Aeromonas; species Aeromonas sp. 5HA1. Next base: position 66,587 of record NZ_JAACFW010000016.1, on the reverse strand, counting down.
CCGAAGGGGAGCGAGCCATCGCCCAGGCCATCGTCTACCTCGCCTGCGCTCCCAAGAGCAATGCGGTCTACACCGCCTGGAAGGCAGCGCTCAACGACGCCAAAAACCTGCCCGATTTCGAGGTGCCGCCGCACCTGCGCAACGCGCCCACCAAGCTGATGAGCGATCTGGGCTATGGCGCCGAGTATCGCTATGCCCACGACGAGCCGGGTGCTTATGCCGCCGGGGAGAGCTATTTCCCGCCGGAATTGGCTGGCAAGCAGTACTACCAGCCCACGGATCGCGGTCTCGAGAAGCAGATCGCCCAGAAGCTCGATTATCTCCACGAGCTGGATAAACAGAGCCCACGCAAGCGGGACACCTGACAGTGCGAGCCAGCCGATGTGCATTCGCCCAAGTGTGCAGTGTGGTCCTCGGTGCTATATGAGCCTTGCATCGTCAAGGGGCCAGCAGGGGGCGTATTTGCCCTCACATGGCAGGTAACGTCAGTAAAAACGACATAAATAGTCCCTGTTCGCGCGGGGGGGCGGTCTGATACACTGCCCCTCTGACCCCGCTTGTCTTGGCCTGATGCCATCTTCTTGATTTCGAAGGCCTGATTTTGAAGGCCCGAAGCTGAAGACGATAGGGGTGCGCCAACCGATGTTAACTTCCGGATCTGTTTTCTCGCCCGGTCTGATGACCCAGGCCCAGATCCCATTTTAAAAAAGTAGGTAAACCATGCTGGATCCCAAATATCTGCGTAGCGAGATTGACGAAGCTGCTGCTCGTCTGGTGACACGTGGCTACGTTCTGGACGTAGCGGCTGTCAATGCTCTGGAAGAGAAACGCAAGGATCTGCAGTCCCGTACCCAGGAGCTGCAGGCCGAGCGCAACGCCCGCTCCAAGTCCATCGGTGAGGCTGCCCGTCGTGGTGAAGATGTGGCTCCGCTCAAGGCCGAGGTGACCAAGATCAACGACGCGCTGGAGACCAGCAAGGTCGAGCTGGATGCCCTGCTGGCCCAGCTGAAAGCCATATCCGACGCCATCCCCAACCTGCCGAGTGAGACCACGCCGGTGGGGCGCGACGAGAACGACAACGTGGAAGTGCGCCGTTGGGGTACCCCACGTCAGTTCACTTTCCCGGTTCGCGATCACATCGATCTGGGTGAAGCGGCCAAGGGCGTTGACTTCAAGAACGGCGTCAAGCTGTCCGGTGCCCGCTTCGTGGTGATGAAGGGCCAGATTGCCCGCCTGCACCGCGCCCTGGCGCAGTTCATGCTGGACTTGCACACCCTGCAGCACGGTTACACCGAGTGCTACGTGCCTTATCTGGTGAACCCGGACAGCCTGTACGGTACCGGCCAGCTGCCCAAGTTCTCCCAGGACCTGTTCAATACCGGGATTGAGGGCGAAGGGGAAGACGAGGGCAAGATGCGCAAGTTCTCCCTGATCCCGACCTCCGAAGTGCCGCTCACCAACATGGCCCGTGACGAGATCTTCGATGAGCAGGAGCTGCCCATCAAGATGACGGCCCACAGCCCCTGCTTCCGTTCCGAAGCCGGTTCTTATGGCCGTGACACCCGGGGCCTCATCCGCATGCACCAGTTCGACAAGGTCGAGATGGTGCAGCTGGTTCACCCGGAAAAATCCTGGGAAGCGCTGGAAGAGATGGCCGGTCACGCCGAGAAAGTGCTGCAACTGCTGGAGCTGCCGTATCGCGTGATGGCGCTGGCCACCGGTGACATGGGCTTCTGCGCCGCCAAGACCTACGATCTGGAAGTGTGGCTGCCGGCTCAGAACACCTATCGCGAGATTTCCTCCGTCTCCAACTGCACCGATTTCCAGGCGCGCCGGATGCAGGCTCGCGTGCGTATCGATGGTAAGCCACAGCTGCTGCACACCCTGAATGGCTCCGGTCTGGCAGTGGGTCGCACCCTGGTGGCCGTGATGGAGAACTACCAGCAGGAAGATGGCCGCATCGCCATTCCGGCGGCGCTGCAATCCTACATGGGCGGTCTGACCCACATAGGCTAAGCGCACTCGCGTAAATACAACGCCATGGCCATGCCATGGCGTTGTGCGTTTGGGCGCCAAATCTTCGCGTTGGCGCCGAAAAAAGTGCTTCATCCGGCCCCCGGTCGAACATTTAACACATTTTTATCAAGCATTGCGCAATCGTTTTTGTTAGACTGCGCCGCAATTTCGCAGGACACTTTTTCCTATGGTCTGGATTGATTACGCCATCATCGGCATCGTCGGTTTCTCCGCCCTCATCAGCCTGGTGCGCGGCTTCGTCAAGGAAGCCATGTCGCTCGTCACCTGGTTTATCGCCTTCTTTATCGCCAGCCATTTCTATCCCGATCTCGCCGTCTATTTCACCTCGTTCTCCGATCCCCTGGTACGCAACGGCCTGGCCATTGCAGCCCTGTTCGTGGCGACCCTGATCCTGGGCGGGGTAGTGAACTATGTGGTGGGGCTGCTGGTGGAAAAGACCGGCCTCTCAGGAACGGATCGGGTGCTTGGCATCTGTTTTGGCGCCATTCGCGGAGTGCTGATCGTCAGTGCCCTGCTGTTTTTTATGGATACCTTCACCAGTCTCTCCCAGAGCGACTGGTGGGTGGCATCCAAGCTGGTACCCGAGTTCAAACCGGTTATCCAGTGGTTTTTCGGGTTCATGTTGAACTCATCCAGTTTTCTTAAACAGGTATAGTGACTTCGAGGTAGCAAAGACATGTGTGGTATTGTCGGTATAGTTGGCACCACCCCCGTCAATCAGGCCCTCTACGACGCCTTGACGGTGTTGCAGCACAGGGGACAGGATGCCGCCGGGATCGTGACCATAGACAGTGGAAACTTCCGGCAACGCAAGGCCAACGGCCTGGTGAAGGACGTGTTTGAAGTGCGTCACATGCAGCGACTGAAGGGGCATATCGGCATAGGTCATGTCAGATATCCCACCGCAGGCAGCTCAAGTGCCGCTGAAGCCCAACCTTTTTACGTGAACTCTCCCTACGGCATGGTGCTGGCCCACAACGGCAACCTCACCAACGCCAAGGATCTCAAGGAGCAGCAGTTCAAGGTGGCCCGTCGTCACATCAACACCACCTCCGATTCGGAAGTGCTGCTGAACGTGCTGGCCCACGAGCTGGATCTCTGCGACAAGATGGCGCTGCGTCCGGAGGATATCTTCTCTGCGGTGCGCAAGACCCATCAGCAGATCCGTGGCGCCTATGCCGTCGTCTCCCTGGTGATCGGTCACGGCCTCATCGGATTTCGTGATCCCAACGGCATTCGTCCGCTGATCCTGGGTCGTCGGGCAGACGAGCAGGGCCAGGTGGAGTACATGCTCGCCTCCGAGAGCGTGGCGCTTGACGCCATCGGTTTCGAGACGGTGCGCGATGTTGCACCGGGTGAAGCCATCTACATTACCGAGCAGGGCCAGCTCTTCTCCGAGCAGTGTGCGGAAAACCCGCAGATGAGCTCCTGCATCTTCGAATATGTCTACTTCGCCCGTCCTGACTCCTGCATCGACAAGGTCTCCGTCTATGCCGCCCGCCTCAACATGGGTCGCAAGCTGGGCCAGAAGATTGCGCGCGAGTGGGAAGATCTCGATGTGGATGTGGTCATCCCCATCCCGGAGACCTCCTGTGACGTGGCGCTGGAGATAGCCCATACCCTGAACCTGCCGTACCGTCAGGGCTTCGTGAAGAACCGCTACATAGGCCGTACCTTCATCATGCCGGGCCAGACCCAGCGCAAGAAGTCGGTACGCCGCAAGCTCAACGCCATCAGCTCCGAATTCAAGGGCAAGAAGGTGTTGCTGGTGGATGACAGCATAGTGCGCGGTACTACCTCTGAGCAGATCATCCAGATGGCTCGAGAAGCGGGCGCGGCCAAGGTCTACTTCGCCTCGGCGGCACCGGAAATCCGTTTCCCCAACGTCTATGGCATCGATATGCCGACCGCCAACGAGCTGATCGCCCACGGCCGGGAAGTGGAAGAGGTGTGTGCACTGATTGGTGCCGATGGCCTGATTTTCCAGGATCTGGAAGATCTGGAAGAAGCGGTGCGGGAGATCAACCCTGAGCTGCGCCACTTCGAGACCTCGGTGTTCAACGGTCACTATGTCACCTCCGACGTGGATCAGTCCTATCTGGATCACTTGAACGCCATGCGCAGCGATGACAACAAGGCGGTGCGTGAGTGGCAGGAAGGCACCAGCAATCTGGAAATTTTCAACGAAGGCAGTTAAACGTTTTCGTTGTCAATGAAAGAGATGAGATGGGGGCTGCGGCCCCCATTGTCGTGTCTGGGTAATGAGGTCGGGATGTTATCTGCTTGAAAAAAAAGCACTTATGCAGCCGGGTGTGGGCAGTGGCGGCGGGATCCGCTAGCATAGTCACCCTGTCGCGCCCTTCGCGCAGTCGTATCCACTCGACTAAATGCCGTATCAACCAGAACAGACGAGAATTCAGATGGATGACTTGTTAGCCCCCGTGCGCCAGTTTTTGCAGTGCGAGACCCCGGACGAGTGGGTGGCAATGGCGCGCGACCCCGCCCATCTGCCCACCCTGCTCATCGATCACGCCAACTGCGAGAACAAGGCTGCGCTCACTGCCCACAGCCTGGTGCGTCGCTACTGCTTGCCCAAGGGAAAACGTCATCTGCTGCCCAAGCTGGAATTCTATCGGGAGCTGGATGCCATCCCGGAGAAGGCCGAGATCCTGGGCAAGCGCAGCATGGGGGAGTCCGATCGCACCGTGTTTGAGGAGCTGGCCCGCAACCCGCTGCTGTTTCCCATGGTGCGGCTCATTCAGGAGGAGCTGCACCACTTCGAGCAGGTACTGGCGCTGATGGCCGCGCGCAACATCCCCTATGGCCCCGTGACCGCCTCCCGCTACGCCCGCAACCTGATGCAGCATGTACGCACCCACGAGCCTGCCACCCTGGTCGACAAGCTGATCATCGGTGCCTACATAGAGGCGCGCTCCTGCGAGCGCTTTGCCAAGCTGGCGCCCCATCTGGACGAGGAGCTGGGTCGTTTCTATGTCTCCCTGCTGCGCTCCGAGGCGCGCCATTATCAGGACTATCTGGCCCTGGCCGAGCAATATGCGGGTGAGGATATCAGCGAGCGGGTGGCTTATTTTGGCAAACTCGAAGCCGAGCTTGTCTGCTCGCCGGATCCGCAATTCAGGTTCCATAGCGGGCTGCCTGTCAGATCTGACAGTTGTTGATGTCAAGGGGGCTGCCTACCATGGCCATGTTCCTACTACGAGCGACGCATCATTTTTGAGCGCAATTCCCGGCCCCTGAGCCGGGATTTTTTTGCGCGTTTTCAAGCAGGTGAGCAGGGGAGAGTGCCGGTGCCAGGGCTGGCACCGGCCACGGGATCAGCGGCGGTATTCGTTGTTGTAGTTCTGGATCAGGCGGCGGGTCACCTCATGCTGGGGATCGGCGAACACCTTGAGGGTTTTGCCACGCTCCACCACTCGTCCGTCGTGCATCACCAGCACCTCGTCACTGATGTGACTGACCACCCCCAGATCGTTGGCTACCAGCACATAGCTCAGTCCCATGGTCTCCTGCATCTCCAGCAGCAGGTTGATGATCTGGGAGCGTACCGAGATATCCAGGGTGGAGAGCGCTTCATCGGCTACCACTATCTTGGGATTGAGGATCAGCGCCCGTGCCAGCGCCACCCGCTGCTGCTGACCGGCGGAGAGCATCTGGGGATAGAAGAGAGCGTGATCCGGCAGCATGCCCACCATGCGCAGGGTCTGCACTACCTTGTCGTGGCGCTCCTCGTCACTCATTTCGGTGTTGAGCCGCAGCGGTGTCTCCAGGATCTGGCCGACCCGGATCTTGCGGTTGAGGGAGGAGTTGGGGTCCTGGAAGATCATGCGCAGCAGCTTGCAGCGGGTCTGATAGTCGCCATGCACCAGGGTCTGACCCTCGATGGCGATGTCGCCGCTGGTGGGCTCTATCATGCCGGCCAGGATCCGTGCCAGGGTACTCTTGCCGGAGCCGGCTTCACCGACGATGGCCAGCGTCTGGCCCACGTCCAGATCAAACGAGAGCGGCTTGATGGCTTCCACCGCCCGGCGGCGAAACAGGCCGGTGCGGTTTTGATAGGTCTTGCTAAGGCCTCTGACCTGCAACAGGGAGGGTTCAATCACAAGCTGTGCTCCTTGACGGGGGCGTTAACGAACATCATTTTTTCGGCTCCTCCATGTTCAGCGGGAAGTGGCAACTGAACTGGTGGCCCTTGATCTTGCTCATCAGCGGCGTCTGTACGCACTGCTTCTGGGCATAGGGGCAACGGGGACCGAGTCGGCAACCTATGGGCAGATGCTGCAGCGGTGGAATGACACCGGGCAGGGTTTCGAGTCGCGACTTGTGGCGCACCAGCTTGTCAAAGTCGGGAATGGACTTGAGCAAGGCATCGGTATAGGGGTGGTGCGGGGTATCCAGGATCTGATCCCGGGTACCGACCTCCACCATCTGGCCGCAGTACATCACGTTGATGGTGTCGGTCAGGTTGGCGATGGCGGCAATGTCGTTGCTGATGATGAGAATGGTGGTGTTGCCCAGCTTGTTCATCTTGTCCAGCAGCCGCAGGATCTGGGAGTGGGTGGTGGACTCCATGGCGCTGGTGGGCTCATCGGCTACCAGCAGGCGTGGCTTGTTGGCAATGGCCATGGCGATCATCACCTTCTGACACATACCGTCAGAGAGCTCGTGGGGATAGGCGCGCATTACCTTGCGGTGATCCTTGACGCCGACCCTGTGCAGCAGCGCGATGGCTTTTTTCTTGCGCCACTGGAAGCGTTGCCAGAATTTCCCTTCAAACGAATCGGTCGGGATCGCCTCTTCCAGCTGGGCGCCAATCTCCCCGGACGGATCCAGGCAGCTGATGGGGTCCTGAAAAATCATGGCTATCTCGCGGCCCATGATCCGGCGCCGCTCCTTGGGTGCCATGGTCAGCAGATCCATGTCGTTGAAGCGCATCCGGTCGGCACGTACCGTCCAGTTGTCTTTCTGGATGCCGACGATCACTTTGGCAATCAGGCTCTTGCCGGAGCCGGATTCCCCCACCAGGCCGCGGATCTCCCCCTCGGTCAGGGTCAGGCTCACCTTGTCCACCGCCTTGACCTTGCCCTGTGGCGTGTCAATTTCGATGGTGAGGTTGCGTATGTCGAGCAAGGGCATTAATCATTCCCCTCTTTGAGTGCTTCACGGATGCCTTCACCCACTAAATTGGTTACCAGCACGCTGAACAGTATGGCCATGCCCGGCAGGGTCACGGTCCAGGGGGCGAGATAGATGAGATCGCTCGAGTCGGCCAGCATGGCCCCCCACTCAGGCTGGGGAGACTGGGCACCGAGGCCGAGAAAACCCACCGCTGAGATATCGAGGATGGCGGCAGAGAGGGTGCGAGTGGTCTGGGCGACCAGGGTCTCCACTATGTTCGGCAGTACGGCCAGACGCATGATCCGAAACGGGGGCGAGCCGTCGAGGCGACTGGCGATGATGTACTCCTTTTGCATCTCGGTGTGAACGGCGTTGTAGGTCGCCCGGATAAAGGGGGGGATCAGCGCCAGCGTGATGGCAATCAGGGTGTTGAACAGGCCGGGCCCCAGGATGGCGACCATGATGATGGCCAGCAGCAGAGAGGGGATGGAGAGCAGGGTGTCGAGCAAGTGGTGCAGCACGCTCGATTTGAGCCCCTTGCTCATGCCGCCCAGGATGCCGATGGCCGTGCCGACCACCATGGCGATCAGCACTACCAGCAAGGCATTGCCGAAGGTGAAGCGCGCGCCCACCACCAGCCGGGAGAGGATGTCACGGCCCAGATCGTCTGTGCCAAGGAAGTAGTCTATGTTGCCGCTGTTGGCCCAGGAGGGTGCCAGCAGCAGGTGGGTACTGTGCTGCTCATCGATGCCATAGGGCACCAGGAAGGGGCCAATCAAGGTGATGAGCAGCAGGATCACGAAGCACCAGAGTGCTCCCATGGCCAGCGGATTGCGGCGATAGGAGGCCCAGGTCTGCTCCAGCGGGGAGAGGATCTTGAGCTCGGGGTAGAGGCTAGTCTTGTCTTGCATAGGATTCCTGGCTCCGGGTCATGCCGTGAGCACCTTCAGTCTTGTTTTGCATAGAGTTCTTTACGTCGTGCCGGATAGATGATGGTGGTGAGCAGCTCTGTGCTGACGCTGGTAAAGATAACGAAGCCAGCTACCACCAGGGTGGCGCCACGGATGGCGGCATAGTCCTGCAGGGCTATGCTGCTGATGAGCCAGCGACCTATCCCGTGCCACTCGAACACCACCTCAGTGATCATGGCGGAGGTAAGCACGCTGCCCAGCTGCAGACCCAGCAGCGGCAACACGGGGGGCAGGGCATTCTTGAGGCCATGGCGCCAGACAATCTGCCGGCGGGAGAGACCACGGCTCGCCGCTGCCTTGATGTAGTTCTGCTTCATCACGTCGATAAGGGAGCTGCGTACGTGGCGGATCACCTCTGTGGTGGGGACCACAGCCAGCACCAGCGAGGGCAGGATCAAGTGGCGCAGGGCGTCGTGCAGCGCCGCTTGGCGCCAGGGTTCATGGCTCATCAGTACGTCGATCAGTGCTATGCCGGTGATGGAGGGCACGTCATAAAGCAGACTGATCTGGCCGGAGGCGGGCAACCAGCCGAGATCCAGCGAGAAGAACATCACCACCAGCAGCGCCAGCCAGAATACCGGCACCGCATAACCGATGAGACTGGCGGTCATGATGGAGAGATCCAGCGGCTTGCCTTGTGAGAGCGCCGCCAGGGTGCCCAGCGGAATACCCACCAGCAGCGAGATGGCAAACGCCGTTGCACAGAGGATCAGGGTGGCCGGGAAGTAGTGGCCGATCTCGTCCAGCACAGACAACCCGGAGACACTGGAAAGCCCCAGATCCCCGTCCAATATGTTGCTTAGAAAGTCAGGATAGCCGCTCCAGAAGCTGGCTTGCAGGCCGATGAGCCGATAATCCAGCAGATAGGCGACAAAGGTCAGGGCCAGCAGAGTAATGAGCAGCAGACTGATGCGGCGCAAAATATAGAGAAACATGCTTACTCCCTGTGGGCTTGGTAGAAGACGGTGCCGCCAAAAGGCATCAGGGAGAGCCCCTCAATGTCGCTGCGACTGACCTGGGTGCGCAGGGCATGGGCCAGCGGGATGAGCGGCAACTGCTCGTTGAGCAGGGTCTGGGCGTAATAGTAGTTGCGCAACCGGAACGCCAGCTGGGGTGTGGTCACAGCGTCATCCAGCAGTTGATCGAAGGCCGGACTGCACCAGCGGCTGTAGTTGTTGCCACGCTCGACGGCGGTGCAGCTCAGCAACTGGCGAAAGAAGTTGTCGGGGTCGGCGTTGTCGGCAATCCAGCCCGACAGCAGGCTGTCGTATTGGCCGTGGGCGAGGCGCGTCTCGATGACAGGCCACTCCTGCTGCACGATTTTCAGCTTGATGCCGACTTTGGCCAGATCGCTGCGCATCAGCTGGGCTGTCTTGAGGGCATCCGGGTTGTAGGGGCGCGAGCCCGGCTGCACCAGCACCTGCATCTCGAATCCGTGCTCAAGCCCGGCCTCCTTGAGCAGCTGACGTGATCGCTTCAAGTCTTGCTGACGCATCGGCAAAGAAGGATTGTAGCCCCAGGAGAGGGGAGGGAGCAGGCTGTTGGCCGGTTGTCCTGTCTCGAAGTAGACCGCTTGCAACAGGTTGTCGATATTGATGGCACTGGCGATGGCCTGACGTACCTGTACCTTGTTGAAGGGTGCCTTGCGGGTGTTGAGGGCAAGGAAGGCCACGTTCATGCCCGACTGTATGGACAGGCTCAGCTTCGGGTTCTGCTTGATCACCGACAACTGGCTGGCAACGGGAGTGCTCATCACATCGCACTCGCCCGTCAGCAGCTTGGCCAGTCGCTTGGCGGATTTTGGCGTGATGTCATAGACCAGTTGTTCAATCTTGGCTTCGCCGCCCCAGTAACCCGGGTGGCGCAGGTAACGCACATATTCGTTGTGGCGATACTCCTTGAAGCTGAACGGACCTGTACCGACCGGTTGGGTGTCCAGCAGTGCCGGTGTGCCGGCGCTGCGCATCTGGTCGGCATATTCGGCGGAGAGCACTATGGCGTAGTCGCTGGCCAGCGTTGCGAGGAAGGAGGCATCCGGCCGATTCAGTTCAAACACCACCTGCAGCTGTCCCTTCTTGTAGACCCGCTTGATCAGTTGATCCAGCCCCAGGCTGTAGAAGTAGGGATACTCGCCCCCCGAAATGGCGTGATAGGGGTGCTGCTTGTCCAGCAGCCGCTGCCAGGTGAACAGCACATCGTCGGCATTCAGGTTGCGTGAGGGATTGAACCAGGGGGTGTGGTGAAAGGTGACGCCCTTGCGCAGAGTCAGTGTGTAAGAGAGACCATCGTCACTTACGCTCCAGCGGGTGGCGAGCCCCCCTTCCAGCGCCAGCGTGTTGGGGTTCACCTCCAGCAGGCGATCGTAGAGCGGGCGGGAGCTGGCATCCAGGGTCACCCCGGAGTTGGAGACCTGGGGATTGAAGGTCTGGGGCGAGCCTTCCGCACAGTAGATGAGTCCCGTCCTGGACGCGTCGTCTTGTTTCTGACAACCGGTAACCAGCACCAGCAATCCAAGCAGCAAGGGTTTGAGCATTCTCATTGTAGAACCATGTTTTTATACAAATGTGCCGGCATCGGGGCTGGCGAGTTGCAGGAGTCGGCCTGAACCGGGCTCCCTGTGGTTTCAATCCGCATCGTTATCACTGTCCAGCAACTGGTATTTGCGCAGCATGCCACGGCACTGGTGATAGCGCAGGGCCAGCATTTCCTGTGGCGTCAATCCGCATCGTTATCACTGTCCAGCAGCTGGTATTTGCGCAGCATGCCACGGAACTGGTGATAACTCAGGGCCAGCAACTGGGCGGCTTTGCGCTGATTATACTGGGATTGCTGCATGGCTTGCTTGAGTAAATCAATTTCATACTCAGCCACCGCGTTTTTGAGATCCAGCGGCAGGTTCTGGGTGGCCGGGTTAGTCTGTGGCAGGCTCTCACTGGCGATGTGCGTGGCAGGGGCACCTTGCGCACGGGGCCGCCAGGGGGAATCGAACGGGTTGAGCACCAGATCCGAGAGCGGCAACTGGGGATTGCCCTGACGATAGATGCTGCGCTCCACCACGTTCTTGAGCTCCCGCACGTTGCCGGGCCAGGGGTAATCCAGCAGCAGCTGGGTCGCCTTGCGCGAAAATCCGGCAAACAGGGGATAACCCAGCTCCCGGGTCATGCCGTGGGCGAAGTGCTCCGCCAGCATCAGTATGTCCTCGCGCCGCTCCCGCAAGGGGGGCAGGGTGATGACATCAAAGGCAAGCCTGTCCAGCAAGTCGTGACGAAAGTGCCCCTTGTCGGCCAACGCCGGCAGGTCCTCGTTGGTGGCACACACCAGCCGTACATCCACCTTGAGGGCCTTGGCCCCACCCACTCGCTCGAATTCACCGTATTCGATGACCCGCAGCAGTTTTTCCTGTACCCGGGCGCTGGTGGTGGCCAGCTCGTCGAGGAACAGAGTGCCGCCATCGGCGCGCTCGAACCGGCCCTGATGGCGCTTGGCTGCGCCGGTGAAGGATCCTGCCTCGTGGCCGAACAGCTCGGTTTCCAGCAGGCTCTCGCTCAAGGTGGCGCAGTTGATGGTGACAAAGCTTTGATCCCAACGCCCCGAGAGATAATGTAGGCGGTGGGCGATGAGCTCCTTGCCCGTTCCCCGTTCGCCGATGATCAGCACGGGTTTGCGCAGCGGTGCGAGGCGGGAGGCCTGCTCAATGATCTCGAGGAATGCGTTGGATTCCCCCAACAGGCTTTCCGTGGCCGTGCTCATAGTGATCCCTGTCAGTTGTAAAAGCTGGTCAATCTTACCAAAAGTTGGTGATTTTAATCATCACTTGCATGGGGTATCTTGAAACTCGACCCATAGGCCCCATATAAATCAACAAGTTAAATTCTGTTCCAGATTGGCACACAAGTTGCCATTGTCAATGGAGAAACAACGTATGCCAACCACAGGAGTTCTATCATGAGTATTTTTTCCCGTCTGGCCGACATCATCAATTCGAACCTGACGTCCCTGCTCGACAAGGCAGAAGATCCCCAGAAGATGGTGCGCCTGATCATCCAGGAAATGGAAGATGAACTGGTGAAGGAGCGCTCCAATCTGGCTCGCTTCCTCGCCAGCCAGAAAGAGATAGGCCGCCAGGTCAGTCGCCATCAGGAGCGAGTGAACGAGTGGCAGGGCAAGGCCGAGCTGGCGCTGGCCAAGGGGCGCGAAGATCTGGCGCGTGCCGCCCTCATCGAGAAGAAGAAGCAGAGCGAGCTGGCCGAGACCCTCTATCGCGAGCAGCAGGCAGTGGACAGTGGCATCGAGAAACTGGGTGACGAAATACGTCAGCTGGAAGCCAAGCTGGAAGATGCCCGCAGCCGTCAAAAAGCGATGGCGATCCGCACCGAAGCTGCCAGCAGTCGCCTCAATGTGCAGAGCCAGGTTACCCGTGGCGACAGTCAGGCCGTGGTCAGCAAGTTCGAGCGCATGGAGCGTCGCATCGACGAGATGGAAGCCCGTGCCGATCTGGGACAATCGGACAAGGCCCTGGCCCAGCAGTTTGCCGAGCTGGAAGCCGACGATCAGATAAGCAAGGAGCTCGAGGCCATGCGTCAGAAGCTGGGCCAGGGCGACACCACACCAAAACAGGGAGAGTAACGGATGGAAGATCTGCTGGGCGTATTGATGGTTCCCATGGTGGTCTTCATGGTGGTGGTGGCCCCTATCTGGCTGGTGCTGCACTACAGAGCCAAGGGGCGGATCGGTACCGGTCTCGCCGATAGCGAACGGGAGCAACTGCAAGGCTTGCTGGCCCGCGCCGAGAAGATGCAGGAGCGGGTCGGCGCGCTGGAGTCCATTCTGGATGCGGAAGTCCCGGGCTGGAGGAACAAGGTATGAGTCCATCGAATCGGGAGGGGCGCAATCTCTATCGCGACCCCCAACAGGGCAAGATAGCCGGTGTGTGTGCCGGCCTTGCCGACTACTTCGGCGTGGAGACCTGGATCGTGCGGCTGCTGGCCATCAGCGGTCTCATCTTTGCAGGTTTCATCACCTTCACCGCCTACATAGCAGCCTGGTTTCTGCTCGATAAAAAGCCGGTCACCCTCTATCAAAACGAGGAGGGAGATTTTGCCGAGGTGCGCATGAAGGCGCGCAGCTGGCAGGCGGGGATCACGCCCCATCAGGCACTGGGCCGTATCGCGCAGGAGCTCGATACTCTGGAGCCCAGGCTGCAGCGCATCGAGAAGCTGGTGACCTCCAAGGAGTTCACCCTGCAACGGGAATTCAGCAAGCTGTGAATCCGTGACGGTTCGATGACGCCTGCCGGACTCATCGAACCTGCATGACCAATCTGGTTGGCAGGTTCGGTGAGTGCAACCGGGCCGTACGATCGAGAATAAATGGGACAAACGGGAGAACGGGATCCGCTTTGATACGCAACAAACTCGAACAAAAATGGTCGCTCTTGCAGCACAAGGCCACCGACGTGGTGAACCGGGTACGGGATCGCCACATACGACTGGCAGTGACGGGTCTTTCCCGCAGCGGCAAGACCGCCTTCATCACGGCGCTGGTCAACCAGCTTGAACATGCGGCCATTGATGGCCGCTTGCCGTTGTGGGATGCCCAGCGGCAGGGGCGGATCCTGGGCGCCCGTCGGGTGCCCCAGAAAAATGCCCACATTCCCACCTTTGCCTATGAGCGCGGGCTCGATGCCCTGTTCGGCGATCCCCCTGCCTGGCCCGAGCCTACCCGCGGGGTGGCCGAGGTGCGCCTCGAGATCCGCTATCGCACCCGCCATCCCTTGCGCAAGCACCTGGGAGACATGTCCACCCTCTATGTGGATCTGGTGGACTATCCGGGGGAGTGGCTGCTCGACTTGCCGCTGCTTGAACTGAGTTATGAGCAGTGGAGCGAGCAGGTGCGTGATCAGCTGCGTCGCCCCGAGTTGCAGGCGCTGGCGACCGCGTGGCTGGCGACCGCTTGGCAGGCCAGGCAGGCCTTCGAAGAGCGGCCTGTGGCGGAGCTTGCCGAGCGTTATACCGATTACCTCCATGCCTGCAAGCGCGAGCTTGGGCTGCACCTCATCCAACCCGGTCGCTTTGTGCTGCCGGGGGAGTATGCCGGTGCCCCCATGCTGCAGTTTGTGCCCTGGATGTGGGACAAACCTGCTGGCGAGCCCGCCGATGGCACCCTCTATGCCACCCTCAAGCAGCGTTTCGAGCAGTACAAGCAGCATCTGGTGCAGGGCTTTTATGAGCAGCACTTTGCCGGTTTCGATCGTCAGATAGTGCTGGTGGACTGCCTGCAACCCCTCAATGCCGGCGCCGCCAGCTTTGGTGACATGCAGCAGGCCATCGCCCGCATCATGGAGAGCTTTGCCTACGGCAAGAGCAACTGGTGGCGACGGCTCTTCTCGCCGCGTATCGACAAACTGCTGTTTGTGGCGAGCAAGGCCGATCACGTGACCCCCGAGCAGCACGGCCCTCTGGTCTCTTTGCTCCAGCACCTGGTGCGCAGCGGCCGGGGTCAGGCACGCTTTGAGGGGATCACCACAGAGTGTCTGGCGCTGGCCGCCATCAAGGCGACCGAGGTGGGCAAGGGGGTGGCCAATGGCCGCGAGTTCCCCGCCATCCGCGGTACCAGCCTCTCTGGAGAGCCGTTATTGCTCTTCCCGGGGGAGGTGCCTGCCCATATCCCGCCAGCCCAGTGGTGGAACAATCAGGGCTTTGATTTTCAGGCATTTCGTCCCTTGGCGATGAGTCCCCATCAGGCGTTGCCCCATATCCGGCTCGATGCGGCGCTGGAGTTTCTGCTCGGGGATCACCTCGAATAACCCAGGCTCTGTGGCAATGGATACAGATCAGGCATGGCTGCACAGCCGCGTGGAGGAACAAGCAAAAAGATGAACGTTCAGACAAAACACAGGGCCGATGAGACTGCGCCATTGCAGGGCAAGGTGGTCCTCGAGCCCAGCTTGTCGGTGGCGAGCGAAGAGCGCCCGCCGGCTCCGGCCCAGCTTCTGGAAGAGGCGAGCTTCGAGCGCCTCGACGAGCTCGATGATCTCACCGACGTGGAGCCCGCCCTCACCATCAAGCCTCGTCGTCGCCATCGGCTGCTCGCCTGGGGGCTGGGAGCGGTTGGCCTGCTCTCTTTGGGGCAATATGGCGTCTTTCTCTATGACCAGTTGCTCACCACCCCGCTCTGGGGCAGCGCCTGGTTGCTGGCCTCCGGTCTGGTGGCCGTGGGTACGGCCGGCGTAGTTGGGCGCGAGTGGTTGCGGCTCCGTACCCTCAAGCGGCGGCAGGATGTGCGCTCGCGCGCCGACGATCTGCTGGCCCGTCAGGGCGTCGGGCAGGGGCAGGCTTTTTGCGAGGCGCTCGCCGAGAAGAGTGGCGACAAGGGGCGCGAGGGGTACCAAAGCTGGCTGAGCCAGCTTGACGAGAGCCACAGCGATCGGGAAGTGCTGACCCTCTACAGCCAATTGGTGCTCACCGAGCGTGACAAGCTGGCCCAGGCCCGGGTGGCCAAATGGTCGGGGGAGGCCGCCGTGCTGGTGGCCCTGAGCCCCCTTGCCACCGTCGACATGATGCTGATGCTGTGGCGCAACCTGCGGATGATCGAGGACATCGCCGACGTCTATGCCATCGAGCTCGGTTACTGGAGTCGCATCCGCCTCATTCGTCAGGTGTTTCGCAACATGCTCTATGCCGGTGCCACCGAGTTGGTGACCGAGGTGGGGATGGACTTGCTGGGAGCCGAGCTGGCCGCCAAGCTCTCCGCCCGCGCCGCGCAAGGGGTGGGCGCGGGTCTGCTCACTGCCCGCCTTGGCCTGCGTACCATAGAGGCGTGCCGCCCATTGCCCTGGTGTGGTGACGAGAAGCCCAAGCTCGGTGAGCTGCGCAAGCGGCTCATCAGTCAGCTGGCGGGGTATCTCAACAGGGGGTGACGGCCCGGGCCTCGATTGTGGTTGTCACAAATTGTTTACAAATTACGTCAACAGCCGACCCTGGGGTCGGCTGCTTTTTTGAGGGGCAAACCGTTACAGTGATCCTGTCAGTCAACGATGAGTCGCCGATGCTTGGATGTCCGGGCGTGCGCACAGGATGGAACCGCTCATGGCAAGTCTCTACACAGCACACCAGCCAGATCCCCTGGGTCTTGTCCATTACTCGAATGAGGAGCATGGCACCTGGCAGATCCTGATCGAGCGCCAGCTCGCAGCCCTTGCCGGCAAGGCCTGCGACGACTATCTGGCGGGGCTGGAATGCCTGAAGTTACCCCGTGATCGCATCCCCCAGCTGATGGATATCAATGCGGTGCTGCAACCCGCCACCGGCTGGTCGGTGGCTGCCGTGCCCGCGCTTATCTCGTTCGACCGTTTCTTTGCCCTGTTGGCCAATCGCCAGTTTCCGGTGGCTACCTTTATCCGGTGCCGGGACGAACTCGACTATTTGCAAGAGCCCGACATCTTCCACGAGATCTTCGGCCACTGCGCCATGCTGACCAATCCCGCCTTCGCCCACTTCACCCATGTCTATGGCCAGCTTGGCCTGCAGGCGAGCAAGGAGGATCGGGTCTTTCTGGCCCGGCTCTACTGGTTCACGGTGGAGTTCGGTCTGCTCAATACCCCTGCCGGGCTGAGAATTTACGGCGGCGGCATTCTCTCCTCCATCGGCGAGACCGCCTATGCCCTCGGTGGCCAGCCTGTGCTGCAACCCTTCGACCCCATAGAAGTGCTGCGCACCCCATACCGTATCGACATCATGCAGCCCACCTATTTTGTGCTGCCTGAGCTGGCGGCGCTCTACCGTTTGGCGGAGCAGGACATCATGGCCATGGTGGGGGAGGCGAGGCGCCTCGGCCTGCGCCTGCCACGCTTTGAGCCGGCGGCCGGCAAGCAGGCGAGCTGAACTCACCACGATTTTTCGTTATCTCATTCCCATTGATGAACAAGGAGAGACCCATGTCCGAACTGGCCAGCCAGCAGTGTGAAGCGTGCCGCGCCGATGCCCCCAAGGTGAGCGAGCAGGAGCTGAGCGAACTGATGCACCTCATTCCCGACTGGCAGCCGCTGGTGGTGAAAGGAGAGCTGCAACTGAGGCGGGAATTTACTTTTCGCAACTTCAAGGAGGCGCTGGCGTTTACCAACCGTCTGGGTGAACTGGCGGAGGCCGAGTTTCATCACCCTGCGATCCTGACCGAATGGGGCAAGGTGACCGTCAGCTGGTGGACCCACAAGATAGGCGGATTACACCGCAACGACTTTATCATGGCGGCGCGTACCGACCAGTTGCTCAGCGATCCGCTGCACAAATAAGCCTCCTCCAGTGACTCGGGCCTGCCCGGCGAAAGCGGGGCGGGCCCGCATTTTTATGGGCCAGCGCTCGCACTGGCGGGATCGAGTCTGTATTATCCGGTCATTCATAGAGTTAGCTAGGAAGTGTGTCCCGAATGCGTCTTGAAGTCAGCTGTGAAGACCGCCTGGGCCTGACCCGGGAACTGCTCGACCGTCTGGTGGAGCACAACATCGATCTGCGCGGCATCGAAATCGATACCTCAGGCATCATCTATCTCAACTTTCCCGAGCTGGAGTTTCGCGATTTTCAGCACCTGATGCCGGAGATCCGCCGCATTCCCGGCGTCTATGACGTCAAGACCATCCCCTACATGCCCTCCGAGCGTGAACACCACGAGATTGAGGCCCTGCTCAAGGCGCTGCCGGATCTGGTGTTCTCTCTCGACGCCAAGGGCAAGGTGACTCAGGCCAACCAGTCGGCTCTGACGACCCTGGCCCTGCCGGTGGAAGAGATACGTGGCATGGCCCTTGGTTCTCTGGTCAAGGGGTTCTCCTTCAGCCGCTGGCTGGAGGCGAGTGAAATCAAGCCGCAGACCTGCAAGCTCAGCTTCAACGGCGAAGAGTATCTGGCGGATCTGATGCCGCTGTTCGTGGCCGAAGAGAAGGGCCGCCAGGCCCTGGCCGGCGCCGTCGTGGTGCTCAAATCCGCCCGCCGGGTCGGCATGCACTTCAGTGCCTTGCACGCGGTGGAAGTGGGGGGCTTCGAGCACCTGCAGGCCGAGAGCCAGAAAATGAAGCAGGTACTGGTAGAGGCGAGCAAGCTGGCGATGCAGGATGCCCCTCTGCTCATCGTCGGCGAGACTGGCACCGGCAAGGAGCTGCTGGCCCGCGCCTGCCACGGTGCCAGCCTGCGCTCCAGCCACCCCTTCATGGCCCTCAACTGCGCCGCCATGCCGGACAACGTGGCCGAGAGCGAACTGTTTGGTTACGCCCCCGGTGCGTTTGGCAACAACACCGAAGGCAAGCGCGGCGTGCTGGAGCTGGCCAGCGGCGGTACCCTGATGCTGGACGAGATCGGCGACATGTCTGCCCATCTGCAGACCAAGTTCCTGCGGGTGCTGCAGGACGGGGTGTTTCGCCGGGTCGGTGACGAGCAGGAGGTGAAGGTCAATGTGCGCTTCATCTGTACCACCCAGAAGCAGTTGCTGGATCTGGTGCACGACGGCAAGTTCCGGGAAGATCTCTACTATCGCCTCAACGTGTTGAGTCTGGCGCTGCCCCCTCTGCGCGAGCGCAAGGCGGACATAATGGCGCTGGCCCAGCAGTTTGTTTCCCGCTTCGCCAGCGAGTTGCAACGGCCAAGACCGCGCTTTACCCGCAACATGGCCGAGTACCTGACGGCCTACCGCTGGCCCGGCAACGTGCGCCAGCTGCGCAACTGCCTCTACCGCGCCATGACCTTGCTGGAAGGGGACGAAATCGGTCCGGAGCACGTGGATCTGCCGGTGGCCGCCGATGCCATGCCGCTCATCGACGAGTGGTTCGAAGGGGGCCTGGACGAGGCAGTGAAACGCTTCGAGAGCCGGCTGCTTGAACGGCTCTATCCAGCGTTTCCTTCCACTCGTCAGCTGGCCAAGCGCCTTGGCGTGTCGCACACCGCCATCGCCAACAAATTGCGTGAATACGGGATCAGCAAGAAGTAAGCGAATGAATTCAAGTGATATATCGGGGCTCACGCCAGCGTGGGCCCTCTTCTTATAGCGACAATTGCTGGCGCACCCCCTTGCTCTGTCGATGTTGCCTTGTCATGCTGCTGACAAGTTCAATACTACATTCATCCGGATCTCCCTGAACGGGCATCAGCCCTTCATCTAGACCGCATGTTCAATAAGCGCAGGCATGATGCACTTTTTTTCTCTGACCCGGTCCCTGGCGTGGTTGACGCTCCTGTTCTGCTCGTTGGCGCTGGCCCGCGAGCACCTTCCTTTGACCTCTGCCGAGCAGCGCTCAGAGCAGGTGCGCCAGACAGTGCTCGACATACTCAGCTACACTCGCTGGCCCACCGAGCCAGAGGCGTTGCGCTTATGCATCGCCGCGCCGACGGAATATGCCACAGCGCTGTTTGCCATCAAGCAGCAGGCCAATGGCCGGCCGGTCAGTGTGCGCCGTTATGATGTCGAGGATGAGATGCTGGGGCGGCAGTGCGATGTGCTCTATCTGGGAGTACTGGCGCCAGAGCGGCGCCTGCCACTGTTCCAGCGGCTGCGCGGCCATGCGATTCTCAGTATCAGCGAGCAGAGCGCCGAGTGTACCGCCGACGCCGTATTCTGCTTGCAGATAGGGTCGGAGCGCATTCGCTTTCGGGTCAATCTGGATGCCCTCGCCATGAGTGGAGTGCGGGTCCATCCTGCCGTTCTGAAGCTGGCCAGAGCGGATGAGGAGACACCATGAAGGCGTTTTTTCGCTCACAGGCGCAGCGGCTCACTTTGCGACAGAGCTTGGGACGCACCCACATGGTGACGTCCCTGACCGCTGTTTGTATGGCCGGTGTGCTGTTGACCGGTATCGCTTTGCTGGCCCTGCGTATCTATGCGGACCACAACCTGGAGCTGGTGGCGCGTGCCATCAGTTATACCAGTGAAGCGGCCGTGGTATTCCATGACGAAGAGGTCGCCAAAGAGGCGCTGCAGGCCATTGTCACCCATGAGGATGTAGCACTGGCCAGCATCCTGTTGCCCAATGGCAGACCGCTGGCAAGTTGGAGCCGGGCCATGACCACCCCCTGGTCTGGCCTTGAGCAGTATCTTGCACAGATCATCCTGCCCGGTCCCATCGAGCAGCCCATGATGCGGGGCGGCGTCGAGATAGCCCGCGTCCATCTGGTCGGCCACGGTCAGTACCTGCTGCTGTTTCTGCTGCAAACCCTGATGGCCATGCTGGTCTGCCTCATCCTCAGTGCAGTGGGGTCTATCTATGTGGCGCGCTGGATGCAAAACTCCATCACTGTGCCGCTCAAGAAGCTGGCTCAGGTGGCCCACAGCGTCAGTCGTCAACGTACCCTTGCCATGCGGGTTCCCGAGGCCGACATCGCCGAGTTGCACGAACTCGGCCAGGATTTCAACTCCCTGCTCGATGAACTGGAGGCCTGGCAGGCCCACCAACGGCGGGAGAACGCCAGCCTGCTGCATCAGGCCACTCATGATGCCTTGACCGGTCTGCCCAATCGTGCTCTTTTTGAGGCTCGTCTGGATCAAGCCGTGACCACGGGCCGTTTGCAAGAGGAGCGGTTTGCGCTGCTCTACCTCGACTGTGATCGCTTCAAACAGATCAACGACACCCTGGGCCATGCCGCCGGTGATGACGTGCTGATCGCCTTGGCCAGACGGGTACAACATCAGCTTCGGCCGATGGATCTGGTATGTCGGCTGGGCGGCGACGAATTCGCCATCTTGCTGACGCCTCTGTTGCAAGAGAGCGAAGCGCAGGATGTGGTGTCCCGCATCCAGCTGGCGATGGCCGACCCCGTGGTACTGGGGGATGGTCGTCAGCTGGTGGCTGCCATCAGCATAGGCCTCGCCGTGTATCCGGATGAGGGACTCACTGCCGGTGAACTGTTGCAGCAGGCTGACAATGCCATGTACCAATCCAAACGGCTGCGTCGGGAGCTTGCACTTCATGACCAGCTGGAATTTGATGTTTCTGCTGAGGAAAAATAACAATGAAGATCACTGTCCTGATGAAAACCGGCCTGATCGGCCTGCTGTTGAGCGTGTTGGCGGGCTGTCAAAGTGCCCCTCGCGGTCTGACGGCGGAGCAGATCGGCGTACTCAAGGAGCAGGGCTTTCGCCTGACCGACGAGGGTTGGACTCTGGACTTCTCCAACCGTGTGCTGTTTGCCAACGATTCGGAAACCCTCAACCCTGACACCCGTGTCCTGGTGGAAAAGCTGGGCATGACCTTGCTGGGGGTTGGCCTGAACAAGGCGCGGATCGATGGTCACACCGATTCCAACGGACCTGAGGCTTATAACGATCAGCTCTCTTTGAAACGGGCGAAATCGGTGGCCGATGTGCTGGTGTCGGTCGGCATGCAGCCGGCCAACCTGGACATCCGTGGCCGCGGTGAACGGGATCCGGTGGCAGACAACAAGACGGCTGCCGGTCGGGCAGAGAACCGCCGCGTTGGCATCATCATCAGCAACGAATAAGCCGGTTGTGTGGATAAAAAAAGAGCGCCTGATGGCGCTCTTTTTTGTGGCTGACCCGCTTGCTGCTCGAGTTGTTCGCAGCCGTGGTGACCGCTCTTGGCAAAATGATGGAAAAGGAGGATGAGTGCTGGCCCGACATGGCTTGTCCCAGCGCCTTGAAAAGATAGAATGGCGACCGATCAGAGGGAGAAATCTATGTTTCGTTTAGGGCTCATCATTAACCCGGTTGCCGGCATTGGTGGCGCGGTTGGTCTCAAGGGCAGTGACGGCGTGGTGGCTGAAGCGCTGGCTCGGGGGGCCGTGCCCAAGGCGCAGGAGCGGGCACGACAAGCCTTGTTGCCCCTGTGCGACCTTGCTACCCCATTTGAGCTGTTGACGGTCGAGGGCGAGATGGGGGCCGATCTCGCGGCGTCTCTTCAGTTGCCTTGTCGCATCGTCTATCAGCCCGTCTCTGGTGCTACCACGGCAGCCGACACTCGCGCCGCCGCCGACTTGATGCGTGCGGCCGGCGTCGATCTCTTGCTGTTTGCCGGCGGCGATGGTACGGCGCGGGACATTTGCGCCGCTGTCGGGGAATCCTGTCATGTGCTCGGTATTCCGGCGGGCTGCAAGATCCACTCCGGTGTGTACGGCGTGACCCCCGCCGCCAGTGGTCGCGTGGCAGCCCGCATGATCGCCGGCGAATTGCTGAGTCTGGTGGATGCCGATGTGATGGACATCGACGAGGAGGCATTTCGCTTGGGCAAGGTGCGAGCCCGCCACTATGGCCAGCTGCTGGTACCGGGGGATCTGCGCTACGTGCAGGCGGTCAAGCAGGGGGGGCGGGAGTCCGAAGAGCTGGTACTGGCAGATCTCGCCGCGGGTGTGGTGGAGCAGATGGAGCCAGATACCCTCTACCTGATGGGGTCGGGCAGCACGGTCGCTGCCTGCATGGCGGCGCTGGGGCTGGAAAATACCTTGCTTGGCGTGGATCTGGTGGAAAATGGCCAGCTTATCGGGCAGGATCTGTCCGCCGCCGAGATCCTGACCCGGATCCGCGGTCGTCACTGTCGCCTAATCATTACCCTGATCGGCGGTCAGGGACATCTGTTCGGGCGCGGAAATCAGCAACTGAGTCCAGAGGTGATCCGGGCTGTCGGGCGGGACCAGATCCAGGTCCTGGCCACCAAAGCCAAGCTGGCTGCCCTCGCGGGCAGGCCGCTGCTGGTGGATACCGATGATCCGGCACTGAACCGGTCGTTAAGTGGTTATCTGCGCATAACCACGGGATACAAGGATCAGGTCATCTACCCGGTGGCCAACCCGGAATAGGACATCAAGGATGCGGCTGGCCCTTGCGCCAGAGAGCCGCGATCAACCGGATCGCGGTTCCACTCCCCCGAATTATTTTGCCGGCAATTTTTTGCCAGCCACTCTGAAAATGAGGCTGCGTTACATGACGATTCATGAATTTGAGCACAAGTTGTTGGGACTGATAGACGCCATGGTGGCCACGGCGACTGAAGATGAGCTGTTTGCGGGGGGCTATCTGCGCGGTCACATTTCGCTGGCGGTGGCGCGTGCCGAGCTGGAAGGCAAGACACTGGTGCGGGATGTAAAGAGTTATGTACTGCGTAGCCTGAACGAGGCCATCCTGGAGGGGGAGCTCTCCGAACAGGATGAAGAGCTGGTACAAGCCATGTGGCAACGTCTGCAACAACAAGCAGAAGCTTGATCGAATACACATTTCAAACAGAAGTTTGAGTTGACGCTTCCCTGAAGTTAGTGAAAGGTTAATAATAAGTTTCGCCTTTTGTTTCAGGGATTAAACTATGGCTTCCTCTTCACGTATTGCCAATAAACTGCCGCTCGAGATGCTCTACCATTGGGAGCGGCAGTGTCCTGACCGAGTCTATCTTCGTCAAACCATCAACCGCGAATACGTCGACTTTACCTGGGGTGAAGTGGCTGACGAAGCGAGGCGCATGGTGACGGCGCTGCGCCATCTGGGGCTGGAGCCCGGTGACAAGGTGGCCCTGCTCTCCAAGAACTGCGCCCAGTGGTTTATCGCCGATCTGGCCATGCAGATGGGGCAGTACGTGAGCGTGCCCATCTATCCGACCGCCAACGTCGATACCATCGAATATGTGCTGCGTCACAGCGAAGCCAAGGCGATCTTCGTCGGCAAGCTGGACGACTGGAAGAGCCAGGAGGCGGGGGTGCCAGCCTCCCTGCTGCGCATCGCAATGCCCTATGAGACCATGCCCGCCAGCCATCAGTGGGACGATCTGCTGGAGGCACACGAACCTATCCCCGACAGCCCGGTGCAGGTGCCGGATGCGCTGCTGAGCCTGGTCTACACCTCAGGCAGTACTGGCAAGCCCAAGGGTGCCATGTTGAGCGTCGAGCGTTATGCCTGGTCCTGTGAAAAGCTGGTTGAAGCGGTGGAGCTGACCGCCATCGATCGCGGCTTCTCCTATCTGCCGCTCGCCCATATCACAGAGCGGGTTTACATCTATGGCGGCAGCCTGTTCAGCGGCGCCACCATCGCTTTCCCCGAGTCGCTCGACACCTTCATTGATGACGTCAAGCGTTGCCGTCCCACCGTCTTTATCTCTGTGCCCCGGCTGTGGGCCATGTTCCGCATCAAGATCCACGAAAAGCTGCCCCAGAAGAAGCTGGAACTGCTGCTCAAGATCCCGTTTGTCTCGGGGCTTATCAAGGGCAAGTTGCAAAAAGGGCTGGGGCTGGATCAGGCGCGGGTGCTGGGTTGCGGCTCGGCGCCAGTGTCACCGGCCCTGCTGCAGTGGTACAACAGCATCGGCATCAAGATAACCGAAGCCTGGGGCATGACGGAGAACCACGCTTTTTCCACCCTCAACTACCCCTTCCGCGCCGACAAGATAGGCACGGTCGGCAAGGCGGGGCCAGGGGTGACCATCAAGATTTCCGATGAGGGGGAGATCCTCTGTCGCTGTGACGGCATGATGCTGGGGTACTACAAGGATCCCGAGCACAGCAGCGAAGCCATCGACGCCGACGGCTGGCTCCACACTGGCGACATGGGCAAGCTGGACAGAGAGGGCTATCTCACCATCACAGGTCGCATGAAGGATGTGTTCAAAACCGCCAAGGGCAAGTATGTGGCACCTGTGCCCATTGAAGGCTTGCTGGGACAGGAGCCCATCATAGAGCAGCTGTGCGTGATTGGTTACGGCATGCCCCAGCCCATTGCGCTGGTGCAGCTGGCCGAGAGCGCCATGAAGGGTAACCGGGAAACCATCAATGCCCAGCTGGAGGCGGCGCGCAACCGGGTCAATGATCAACTGGAATCTCACGCCAGAATTCGCGGCATCCTGGTGGTGAAGACGCCCTGGAACATTGAAAACGGTGTACTCACCCCCACCATGAAGATCAAACGCCACCTGCTGGAGCAAAAATACGCAAACATCGGCGAGCAGTGGTCCTCCTCCCAGAGCATCATCTGGGAATCCTGACAGATTGACGTGACTCAGCGATCAACAGCAATAACAAGGGGAGCCAATGGCTCCCCTTGTTGTTGGGCGCGATTTACCTTAGACGGCCTGGTATTCCAGCTCGACCGAGCCCAGCGCCTTGAGGGTGGACTGGGCAGAATCCCGCTGGCTGATCTGGCCGTTTTTGCTCTCCAGCAGCACGGCGCGACGGATGCTGGCGAGATCTTCGCCGCACAGCACAGCGTGGGCGCAGGCCATCTGCATCGGCGGCAGGCTGGGATTGAACGCCGCGTTTTCAGCGTAGCGACCACAGAAGAGGCGGCCATCGGAAAACAGCAGCGCCACGGCGGCATAGCCCTGACTGTAGGGAGCGTAGCTTTGACGGGCAGCGGCCAGCGCTGCTCGCCAGATCGGATCCTCGCTCTCGAGCACCAGCTCGTCATGGGCTTGCGGGCTCATCAGGGCATCGGTGATGTCGAGATCGGCCGGGCCAAATGAGTGGGGCAGGAAGGATTGCAGCGCGCTCAAGTCGTCAGGCAGGGAGACTTGCAGCGTCTTGGCTGTGCTCAGCTCGTTCATGAACTGGCGGCAATGGCCACAGGGGGTGTAGTTGACCGTGATCTCGCTGATCCCTGTCTCATCGCCCAACCAGGCGTTGGAGATGGCGGATTGTTCCGCATGGACCGAGTGGAACAACCCTTGTCCGGCAAATTCCATGTTGGCGCCGAAATACCAGGTTCCGCTCAGGCCGCAGGCGATGGCGCCGACAAAAAATTTGGAGATGGGCGCCACCGAGCAGGCGGCGGCCAGTGGCAGCAGCGCCAGACGCAGGGCGCGATCTTCCAGCCCTGTGGCGGCTTTCAGGGTCGCCACCTGCTGTGGCGTGAAACGGGCCTGGAAATCGTTGTCCAGCATGGGCAGCAGCGCCGCTTTGAGCGGGGCGGACAGGGTATCGAGTGGCTTGGCAAAACGGGGATGCATAGTGTGTCCTCAAAGGCCAATTGGGGGGCCATTGTAGGGAGCAAACTCGGCAAAATGTGTGAGCGCGCTCACGCCCTGACGGGCAAAAGGAGGAGGAGGATAAAGGAAACGTTTGTCTTGCGCAAATTGTGCGTCAGCTCGCACAGTGGCGGGCCAACAGGCCCGCAGCGCCAGTAAATGGGTGACCCTCAGGTCAACCAGTGATAAAGAGCAAACAGCAGGGGGGCGACGGCGGCGGTGAGGATGCCGCACACCACCATGGCCAGTGACGAGAAGGCGCCCTGGGTAATGCCCTTCTCGGCGGAGGTGGCGGTACCGATGGCGTGGGCACAGGCCCCCATGGCGAGTCCCTGGGCTTCTGGATCTGTGACCCGCATCAGCGTGAGCAGCGGGTACCCTATCAGAGCGCCGACGATCCCGACCACCACCACCACGGCCGCCGCTATGGCGGGTATACCGCCGATGGACTGGCTGACGCTCATGGCAAGCGGGGTTGTGATGGACTTGGTGGCGAGCGATGCCAGCAACGTCGGGTCGGCGCCCATAAAATGACCGACAACCAGAGTAGTGCAGACCGAGATCAAGACGGAGGCCAGAGTACAGACCAGGATGGGCTTGAGCCTGGCCTGGATCTGGCGGGCCTGCTGATACAGCGGCAGCGCCAGTGCCACCACGGCGGGTTCCAGCAGGGCCGTGATGGGGAGGGTGCCACTCTCGTACTGCTCAAGGGGTAGATCCAGCCAGAGCAGCAGGCCTATGATGACGGCGGTGGGCACCAGCACGGGATTGATGATGGGCCAGGGCAGACGGCGATAGAGGGCCCGGGTGGCAAAATAGAGTGCCAGGGTCAGGGGAATGGCAAGCCAGAAGATCATTTGTTCATCCTCTGGTACAGGCGCCCGACAGTGCCCAGGATCAAGACTATCCCGAGCACTATGCAGAGCATGATGAGACCGAAGGACTGGCGCAGGGGCTCAAGCCAGGCGACCAGGCCAACGGCTACCGGCACGAACAGGACGCCCATATGCCGCAGCAGCAGGCCAGCACCGAGCTCGACCCAGTGCAGCTTCACCAGCTGCAAGGAGAGCAGCACGAACAGCAGCAGCATGCCGATGATGCTGCCGGGGAAGGCAAAAGGCAGTATGGCGGCCAGGGTTTTACCCACCAGCAGGCAGGCGACTATGACCATGAAGTCGCGAAGGTAGAGCAAGGCACGTTGCGCAATCACCTGAGCCTCAACTTGGAAACTGTGAATGAATGGGCAGTTTACCAGAGAGGCAGGGGCGCGGCATTAAAACAATAACAGCTGAAATTAGTTCGATGATGGCTGATTTCATTAAAGATTCTTTGATAGCAGATCTTTCTGAACCATGGGTTTTCAAGACCATGGTGTGCTGAACACATATTTCCCAATTACAAGGAGTAGCCATGACATCCCTCTTGTCCCGCGTGCGTCAACTGGCGGCCGATAGTGATCTGTCCCCTCAGTTGTTGCAGACCCGTCAGTGGGACGGGTCCTTGTGCCGGGTCCGGCTCGACAACACGGGCAGTGACGATGCCCGGGTCGCTCGCTGGGTACTGTTTGATGGCAAGCTCGGCCTCCCGCTCGACACCCCCCTCTATGGTGAAGGGTTCCAGATGCTGGCCCAGACCATGGGCAGCTGGCAATCCCCGCAACCGGTTGGCCGTTGCCCCGATTCAAGCGTCTATCGCATCACGGACGATGATGGCTATCACACAGTTCATAACCTGTTGCTGGTGGAGCATGACAAGGGTTGGCTGCTGCTCGCCTTTGCCAGTTGCCACCGTTTTGGCGGCGAGTTTCGCCTCTACCCGGATGGCCGCTTGCAGATCCTGATTAACTGCGAAGAGCGCCTGTTGTCTGCCGGCCAGCACTGGCAAAGCGAGGCGCTGCTCTGCCTGGAAGGGGCTGACAGGGAGGCGCTGTTGGCCGAACTGGCGGAGCGGATCGCCGCCGAATACGGCTCGCTGATCGGTCAGGTGGGCGAGCGCCCCAATGGCTGGTGCTCCTGGTATCACTATTATGCGGACGTCAGTGCCGATGACATTCGCGAGAATCTGGCGGTGCGTGCCGAGCGTTTCCCGGCCCTGCGCTATGTGCAGATCGATGATGGCTATCAGGCCAAAATGGGGGACTGGCTTACTCCTTCGCCCAAGTTCGAGCAAGGGGTGGCTGCGCTGGCGGCCGAGATCCACGCCGCCGGATGCGAGCCCGCACTCTGGGTTGCCCCCTTTATTGCCGAGCCAGGTTCACGGGTGTTTCAGGATCATCCCGACTGGTTCGTGAAGGGGGAAGATGGCCTGCCGTTGCCCTCCGAGCGAGTCACCTATGGCGGCTGGCGCTGCACCCCCTGGTACGTACTCGATGGCACCCATCCCGAGGTGCAGGCTCACCTCGAGGGCGTGTTCCGCACCCTGCGCGAGCTGTGGGGCATTCACTACTTCAAGCTGGATGCCAACTTCTGGGGCGCCATCCATGGCGGCCGCTTCCACGACACCTCCGCCACCCGGGTGGAAGCCTATCGTCGTGGCATGGCGGCTATCTTGCGCGGGGCGGGTGAGGGGGCTTTCCTGCTTGGCTGCAACGCGCCCATCTGGCCGAGCCTGGGACTGGTACACGGCATGCGGGTGAGCGACGACGTGGAGCGCAATGGCCACCGTTTTCGCCAGATCGCCCGCGAGGTCTTCTGCCGTGCCTGGCAGAACGACAGACTATGGGCGCTCGATCCTGACTGCATCTGCCTGCGGGATCTGCCGAGTCAGCAGGCCAGCCCTGTGGATTACAGCTTCCATCTGGCGGCGCTGGTGGCAAGCGGCGGCATGATGCTGGCAGGAGACAGACTGCAAGCGCTTGATGGTGAGCAAGGGGGGCAACTGCAAAAGCTGCTGGCCTTGTGTGCAGTCAGAGCCCCGTCTGCCCGTTTCGAGTCGATGGAGTTTGTCTGCGGCGAAGTGGTGTTGCCTGAAGGGGGCAGCCTGCTTTGCCTGTTCAACTGGGAAGCGCAACCCCAGGAGTGCCTGTTGCCGGAAGGTGGGCAGGATTTCTGGGACGAGGGCGCCATCGGTACCTCGCTTACTCTGCAAGGGGGCGAGGGGCGGGTGATCCGCTACCTCTGATCCTTTTCTGCCATAAACCTTCAGGCTCCCATCGGGAGCCTGAATGGTTGGTAAATCCTGTCAATATGCTGACCGCGTGAGGTCAGTAACGCCACTCGAAGCCGGTGGCGTAGTTGGCGGCGCCATAGCCGGGGATCTCGTTGCTGGAGAGCAGCGCCTTGAAAGTGAGCCGGGCGCTGAGCGGGATACCGAGCCCCAGGCCGATGGCAACCTCATCATTGGGGTTGCCAATCACGTCGGCCCGGATCATGCGATAGAGCGACAGATCCTTGCTCATGTGCACATAGCTTTGTGAACTTTGGTTATAGAGCTGACCAAAAACCTCCAGCTGGAAACCGGCCTGGGGGGTAATGGCCAGCGGCACCCCCACAAAGTTGTAGAGATCGGAGCGGTTGAAATAGCTGTTGGTGATCTGGGGGGTGAAGTCGGTCTGCTGGTAGAGGTGGTTGAAGTTGCTTTCGATCAGTTGATAGGTTTGCTGCGGCAACCGCAACAGGTAGTCGGGGACATCAAAACGTACTGCCGCCATGCTGACCGATGGCAGCAGGGAGCAGACGAACAAACCGAAACCGGGCAATCCTGAGCGCATCAGATGAAGCATCTCCAAGGGTCGATAGCCAAACACAGTCAATGCAATGTTAGTGCACAAATAGTTGAAATTTCGGGAGTCTTTACTCCCCTGCCCATTATGAATGGGGTGAGGGGAGCATACAGTCATTTAACTGTGAAACCGATCACATCTCATAGATCTTCGAGGTAGCGATAGAGACTCTTGAGAATCGCAAAGTTCCGTTCGTTCCCCTGATTCTGTTCTGCCAGTGCCTCGAGACGAGGGGCATAGTCCGGCAGGCGGCGGCTGAAATAGTCGCTGCAGTGCAGACGCCAGCGTTTTTGCTCCGCCTCGCTCAGGGTGTGGGGCCAGTTGCGAGCGCGGTAGCGAAACAGCATCTCTGGCAGCCGCGCATCTGTGAAGGCAAACTCACGCTCACCCAGCAGGTCGGCCGGGGTAGCGCGCACCAGATCCATGGTGGACTTGTCGCCGTGGCCGAAGAAACCGGCGTAGAGCTGGGTATCGGGGTCCGGGTCATTGCTGCCCGCGAACTCCTGATTGAACACCTCCACCAGTTTTTCACGCACCTCGGGGTGAGCGCGCAGCAGGTTCAGGCTCTTGCGGCACTGCTCCCGGTCGATGGTGAGCTCATCGGCACGTTCCGGTGTCAGGGTGGCGGCTGGCGCCAGCACAGGGCACTTGTTGATGTGCACCAGTTTCACCGGAATGGCGGCCAGATCCCCCAGCTCGTCCTTGCGGGTATAGAGCCGCTCGCGGATCTCCTCGCTGGAAAGCTCGATGAGCGGGGTCGGGTCGCGGGTCAAATCCACCATGATCACCGCATTCTGGTTGGTGGGGTGCCAGGCGAGTGGCGATACCCAGCTCACGCACCCCTGCCAGGGGGAGAACATGCCGGAGACGTGGACCAGCGGCTTCATGGTCACCACGTCGATGAGCGCCTTGACCTTGTTCTTGTTGCGCAGGGCAAACAGGTACTCAAACAGTTTGGGCTGGGCCTTTTTCACCAGCTTGGTCATCTCTATGGTGGCCAGCACGTCCGAGAGCGCATCGTGGGCATTGGCGTGGGACACACCGTTGGCGACGGTCAGCTTCTCCAGCCTGAAACTCGGCTTGCCCTCCTCATCAAAGGCCCATTCGATCCCCTCCGGGCGCAGGGCATAGCAGGCCCGCAGCATGTCGAGGATATCCCAGCGGGAGTTGCCGTTTTGCCAGGCGTAGGCGTAAGGGTCATAGAAGTTGCGATAGAGGGTGTAACGGGTCACCTCATCATCGAAACGGATGCTGTTGTAGCCCAGCACGCAGGTATTCGGTGTAGCGAACTGCTCGTGGATCTGGCGGATGAAATCCGCCTCGCACAGTCCGTCTTTCATCGCCTTTTGCGGCGTGATGCCAGTGATGAGGCACGCCTCCGGATCTGGCAGATAATCCGCCGGCGGCTTGCAATAGATGACCAGTGGCTCGCCGATGATGTTGAAATCCGCATCGGTACGAATACCGGCAAACTGCGACGGCCTGTCCTTCGCCGGACTGATCCCGAAGGTCTCGTAATCGTGGAAGTAGAAGGTGGGCTCAATGCCGGATTGTGCTGTTTTGCTCATAAGTTCCGAGATAGGGTGTCCGGGATGGCGACGACGCCAAAGTACCTGGGTGAGCGGTGCCCTGCACCACAATTGCCTGCATGGTAAACCATAGCGCAGGCAGAACGAAGGGCAGCTCGTCTGGCTGCTGGTTTAATGAACGCTCAAGGGCGTTGGATCAAGGGGCCGGCATGATCGCGGATTGCATGGTGAAACATCGCACGTTCAGGCGGCTCATCGGGATGCCCCAGAGCGACCGGCATCAGGGTATGCAGATCCAGCAGGGTGAAGTAACCGCCTTCATCGGGATACCAGCCGCCGGTGTCTATGTAGTACACATTGCCAAGGCTGAGCGGGATGCTCACCGGGGTGTGGCCCACCACCAGGGCAACGAGATCCTCGACCCCGCTCTCGTCCAGCCGCTCGATGCGGCGTCGTGACCAGAGGCAGACATTCTTGATGGCCCTAAGCCTCCCGCCGCTCACCCCCGCATCCAGTTTGTCCAGCAGCTCCTGCCAGGAGGAGAAGGGGCAATCGGCGTGGAGCAGCCCGACCGGGCCGGCCGGAGTGGCCACTTCGATGGCGATGGGCAGGGTGCGGTAGTGGGCGGCGAACGCCGCCTGCTCGCCCGGGGTCAGCTGCTGAAACCAGCCGCCGCCGTTCTGGATCCAGTTCTCCCGATAGCAGCTCTCGTAACGGCAGACGTAGTCGTCGTGATTGCCACAGACAGGGTGAAACCAGGGCCTGGCCAGCCACTCGAGCACTTCGGTGCAGTCGGGTCCGCGATCCGTCAGATCCCCCACGGAGAAGAGGCGATCCCGAGCGGGGTCGAATCCCGCCTGGTCCAGCGCCCCTTGCAGCCGCGAAAAGTAGCCATGGATATCGCCGACGGCGAGATCCCGCCCCAGAGGATTGCGGGAGAAGCGTCTGATCAGCGGGGATGGGTTCATGGCTTGCCTCCTTGTCTGGTGTGACCGGCTCGCGGCGCCACCAGATGGCCGATGGGGGATCCGGGGCTCGTGGATAAGTGCAGCATGGCATGCTCTGTCTCGTCATAGTAGAGGCCGGTGGGGGAGGCTCTCCCGCGTCGAGGTGACAGGCGGCCCGCATAAAGGAAGGCGACTTGCCGCCTTGCCGGCAGATCCCGGGTAAAAAGATGCCAGTCGGAGCTGACTGGCATGCAAGGTATGGCCTGACGGATGCCCGGCGTCGGGATCAGAGCAGATCGTCGAGCTGGTACTTCTTGAGCAGCTGATCGAAGGTGCCATCGGCCTTGACGCTGTCGATGGCGGCATCGAACCGGCTCTTGAGCTTGTCATCATTCTTGCGCAGGGCGACCGCCACCCCTTCCCCGAGGATCTTGTCCTGGGTGCCGTTGAACTGGGGACCGACGAAGGCGAACTGCTTGCCCATCTCCTTGTCGAGGAAGCCCACCTTCAACTGCACCATGTTGCCGAAGGTGTAGTCGGCGCGGCTGGACTGCAGATCCAGCATGGGGGACTGGGCGTTGACGTAGCGCTTGATCTTGGCCACGTCACCGTAGCGGGCCGTGATGAAGTTGTCCTGGGGCGTGCCCTCCTGCACAGCTATCACCTTGTCCTTGAAGTGCTCAGGGGTGTCGGCAAAGTCGGCCGCCTTGTCGCTGCGTCCCACGAAGCGGTTCTGCATCATGTAGTAGACCTGGCTGAAGGCGACCTTCTGACGCCGCTCGTCTGTGATGTTCATGGAGGACATGATGGCGTCGTACTTGCGCACCTGCAGGCCGGGGAGCAGGGCATCCCAGGGCTGGTTGATCACCTCGCACTCCGTCTTCATGGCCTTGCACAGGGCATAGGCCAGATCCACTTCGAAGCCGCCGAGCTTGCCGCTGCTATCTACCATCTCGAAAGGGGGATAGGTGGCATCGGTGGCGATCACCAGGGGTTTGGCGGTAGCCAGGCCGGCGGTGGCCAGGGCCACCAGCATCATCAGTGTGTTGAGTTTCATGGTCAGTCCTTTGAAGTGTGGTGTCATTCCTAGAGTTCTAAATAGTGCCGGCCTCAAGGGCCGACGGCTATCTTGCGATGGGTGAGGGCCGGCAGCTGGCTGCGCACCCTGCGCTGGGCCGCCAGATCCAGGGTGGCGATGGCCAGTCCCTGACCCTCCTCTACCTGGGCCAGCACCCGGCCCCAGGGATCGATGATCATGCTGTGGCCGAAGGTGCGGCGCCCGCCGGGGTGCTCTCCCCCCTGGGCCGAGGCCAGCACGAAGGCGAGATTCTCCACCGCCCTGGCCCGCAGCAATAGCTCCCAGTGCGCCAGTCCGGTGGTGTGGGTGAAGGCCGCGGGCAGGGCGATGAAGTCGGGGGCGGGCCCCAGGCGAAACAGCTCCGGGAAGCGCAGGTCGTAGCAGATGCCGAAGCGCAGCACGCCCCAGGGCAGGGGATGGCTCACCACCTCCCGGCCCGGGCTCATGGTCGCGGCCTCGTCATACTGCTCCTGCCCGGAGCAAAAGCCAAACAGGTGCAGCTTGTCATAGCGGCTGGCCAACTGCCCTCGCGGGTCGATCAGCAGGCTGCTATTGTGCATCTTGCCGGGCTCATCGCTTTCAAGGGGCAGGGTGCCTGCCAGCAGCCAGATCCCGAGCTCCCGGGCCAGCCCCTGGGCCCAGGCCAGCAGAGGGTGATCGCTCACGGGGGCGGCCAGGGCCACCCGTGCCCGCTCATCGGCGGGCATCAGGTAGAAATATTCCGGCAGCAGGGCCAGCTCGGCCCCCTCGGCCGCGGCCTGATGCAGCAGCGCCTCGGCCTGGGTCAGGTTGTGGTCCAGATCATCCCCGGACACCATCTGCAGGACGGCAACGCGCACTGAATCCATGGTGCCTCCTAGACGCCGCACAGGCGCTCGGCGCCCGCCAGCAGGGTGTCCTCATCCTTGGAGAAGGAAAGGCGGATGACCCGCTGATCCGTGCCGTCGTGATAGAAGGCGGAGACCGGAATGGTGGCGACGCCGTGGTCACGAATGAGCCGCTGCACGAAGAGGCTGTCCGGCTCGTCGCTGATCCGCTCGTAGCTCGCCAGCATAAAGAAGCTGCCCGCCGAGGGGAGCAGGGTAAAGCGCGAATCCCCTAGGGCCGAGCTCAGCAGGTCCCGCTTGTGCTGGTAGAAGGCTACCAATCCCTGGTAGTGGGCCGGTTGCTGCAACAGGTGGGCGAAGCCGTACTGCATGGGGGTGTCGGCGGCGAACATGGCGAACTGGTGCACCTTGCGGATCTCCTCCATCAGGGGGCGGGGAGCCACGCAGTAGCCCACCCGCCAGCCGGTGACGTGGAAGGTCTTGCCGAAGGAGAAGACGGCGACTGAGCGTTCTACCAGCTCCGGATAGCGGATCACGCTCTGGTGCAGGGCGCCGTCGAACACCACGTGCTCGTACACCTCGTCCGAGAGGATCAGGATGTCGGTGCCGCGCACCAGGCGGGCGAGGTGCTCCTGATCCCCCGCCTGCCAGACGGTGCCGGTCGGATTGTGGGGGGTGTTGAGCACTATCATGCGGGTGCGGGGCGTGATGCGGGCCGCGACCTCGTCCCAGGGGATGGCAAAGCTCGGCGCCTTGAGGGCGATCACCACGGGGGTAGCGCCCTGCAGCTGGATCATGGGGCGGTAGCTGTCAAACGCCGGCTCGAACATGATCACCTCGTCCCCCGGGTGCACCAGGGCGGTGATGGCGCAGAACAGGGCCTCGCTGGCGCTGGCGGTGATGGTGACTTCCTCGCCGGCGTCATAGTGGTGGCCATAGCTGGTCGCTATCTTGGCCGCCAGTTGCTCGCGCAGGGTGGGCAGCCCCGTCATGGGGGCATACTGGTTCTCCCCGGCCAGCATGGCCTCGTGAGTCACCCGGATGAGCTCGGGATCGCAGGGGAAGCTCGGCGCCCCCTGGGAGAGGTTGATGCTGGGATGGCGGGCGGCCAGATCCCCGATCACGCTGAAGATGGTGGTGCCCACCTGGGGCAGTTTGCTGACAATGCGGGGGGAAGACATGACGTCGTCACCTGAGTGTTTGAAAGATGTCCCTTTTTAGTCCTCACTCTCTTGCCGGACAACGGATTATTCGGCATGTTATGCATGAGTTTTTCTCAAGCATGGAGGCTTGTATGTTGTCCACCCAACCCCGCAGCCAATTGCCCCTGTATGGCTTGCAGGTTTTCGAGTGTTCTGCCCGCCATCTGAGTTTCACTCTGGCCGCTGACGAGCTGTGCGTGAGTCAGGGGGCGGTGAGCAAGCAGATTGCCCAGCTGGAGGCCCGCCTCGGCCACCTGCTCTTCGTGCGCGGCACCCGCTGCCTGGCCCTGACCCCGGCCGCCGAGCGGCTGCTGCCCTTCGTCCGTGAGGGGTTGGCCCGCATAGGGGAGGGGCTCTGCGCCCTGCAAACCCTGCCCCACGAGCAGGCCATCAGCATCAAGGTCCCTTCCTGTGCCAGCCGCTGGTTGCTGCGACGGTTGCAGGACTTAGAGGGGGAGGCAGTCGAAGTGCGTGGCAGCCACAGCCACGGCATCGATTTTTCCCGCGAGCCCTTCGATCTCGCCATCGTCTATCAATCCTGTCAGGCCAGATACCCCCACAGCCAGCCGCTGTTTCAAGAGCAGCTGACCCCCGTCTGTGCCCCCGCCTTTGCCGCCAAGCACCGTTTGTTCGAGCGCACTATCGAGGAGCTGCCCCAACTGCCCCTGCTCCATGCCAGCGCGGATCGGCGGGATTGGCGCAACTGGTTTGCCGCCTTCATCGCCACCCCCTGGCAGCCCCAGGGAGGCCAGCTGTTCGATACCCTGGACTTGGCGATGAATGCCGCTTTGCAGGGATTCGGCCTCTCCCTCGGGGATCCCACCATAGTGGCCGAGGAGCTGGAGAGCGGCGTGCTGGTAGCCCCCTTTGCCCCCGTGCTCAGCACGGATCACGAGTATGCCTTGGTTGCCCGTCCCAACAGCCAGCGCCAGGGGGTGGCCCGTACCTGTGACTGGTTGCTGGAGAGCCGTGACCATCCCTGATCGCCGTCAGTTCCTTCCCTGACAGGGTGACATCTGTCTGCCCCATCAAAAAAGCAACAGCCCCGCTGGCGGGGCTGTTGTCATGCTGGTGGCCGCTGGCCGATTAAGGGATCAGTGGCAGATCTTGTAGTAGACCTCGTTCCAGCGCAGGGTCTCCTTGAGCGCGGGGATGCGGGTGTGCTCGTCAATCACCACGAACTCTATGCCCATGATGTCGGCGAAGGTGCGCAGCTGCTCTATGTCTACCGACTGGGTGAACACCGAGTGGTGGGCGGCACCCGCCAGGATCCAGGCCTCGGCGCTGGTCTGAAGGCTCGGCAGGGGCTTCCACAGGGCGCTCGCCACCGGCAATTTCGGCATGGCCTCTGGCAAGTCCACCACCTCCAGCTGATTGACCACCAGCCGGAAGCGATTGCCCATGTCGATGAGGCTGGCGTTGACCGCCTTGCCGGCTGGTGCAGCGAACAGCAGACGGGCAGGGTCGGCCTTCTTGCCGATCCCCAGATGCTGGGCATCCAGAACGGGTTTGTCGGCGGCGATGGAGGGGCAGACCTCCAGCATGTGGGATCCCAGTACCAGGTTGTTGCCCGCCTCCAGGTGGTAGGTGTAGTCCTCCATGAAGGAGGTGCCGCCAGCAAGGCCTGCCCCCATCACCTTGATGGTGCGCAGCAGAGCCGCCGTCTTCCAGTCCCCTTCGGCCCCGAAGCCGAAGCCTTGTTGCATCAGGCGCTGGCAGGCCAGCCCCGGCAACTGGTGCAGGCCGTAGAGATCCTCGAAGGTGGTGGTGAAGGCGCCAAAACCGCCCTCGGTGAGGAATTTCTTCATCCCCAGCTCCTGGCGCGCCGCCTCGTAGAGGGACGCGCGCAGTGGCCCACCTGCTTGCACCGCCTCGGTCAGGATATAGCTCTGTTCGTACTCGGCCAGCAGCGCCTCGATATCGGCGGCGGGCACGGCATCGATGATCTTCACCAGATCGCCGACCGGGTGATAGTTCACCTGATAGCCGAACTGGATCTGGGCTTCAATCTTGTCGCCTTCGGTGACGGCCACGTTACGCATGTTGTCGCCAAAGCGGGCGATTTTCATGTGGCGGCTGTCGTGAATGGCGGCGGCGATGCGCATCCAGTTGCCGATCTTGCTCCTAGCTTCCTCATCCTGCCAGTGACCGACCACCACTGTGCGTGGCAGTCGCAGGCGGGCCCCCATGAAACCGAACTCGCGCCCGCCGTGGGCGGTCTGGTTCAGGTTCATGAAGTCCATGTCGATCTCGCTCCAGGGCAGATCCCGGTTGAACTGGGTGTGAAATTGCAGCAGAGGCTTTTGCAGCTGACTCAGGGCCGGGATCCACATCTTGGCGGGGGAGAAGGTGTGCATCCACACCATGAGCCCAACGCACTGCTCGCTGTGGTTGGCATCGCGAGCGACGCTGCTTATTTCATCGAGGGTGGTGCCGGTGGGCTTGAGCACTATCTTGATGGGCAGCCCGGCCCCCTTGTTGAGTTGGCTGGTCATGGTATGGGCATGATCGGCGACCTGCTTCAATGTGGTCGCGCCATACAGGTGCTGGCTGCCGACCAGAAACCACACTTCCAGCTGTTTCATAAACTCCATGATCTTGTCCTCTTGATTGATTAAGTCTCGGTCTGGCCGTAATAGGCGTGCTTGCCATGTTTGCGCTGGTAGTGTTTCTCCAGCAGGTAGTCTGGCAGGGTGTGCGCCTGCGGGTTTATCTGGCCGGTGAGCCACGCCATGCGCGCCACCTCTTCCAGCACAACGGCGTTGTGCACCGCATCATCCGCATCCTTGCCCCAGCTGAAGGGGCCGTGGTTGGCCACCAGCACCCCCGGCATGGTGAGAATGGGGGTCTGTTTGAGGGTCTCGACGATGAGATGACCGGTCAGCCCCTCGTAATCCTCTTCGACCTCCCTTGGGGTGAGCAGACGGGAGCAGGGGATCTCGCCGTTGAAATAGTCGGCCTGGGTGGTGCCAAAAATCGGGATGGCGCGGCACGCCTGGGCCCAGGCGGTGGCGTGGGTGGAGTGGGTGTGCACCACGCCGCCGAGTTCAGGGTATGTGCGATAGAGCACCAGATGGGTGGCGGTATCGGAGGAGGGGCGCAGGGCCCCCTCCACCTGTCTGCCGGTGAGATCCAGCACCACCAGGTCCTCAAGCTGCATCTTGTCGTAACTGACGCCGCTCGGTTTGATGACCACCAGACCCCGCTCCCTGTCGATGCCGCTCACGTTGCCCCAGGTGAAGGTCACCAGATGATGGCGCGGCAGATCCAGGTTGGCGGTCAGCACCTGCTCTTTGAGCGCTTTGAGGTTCATGCCAGTGCTCCCTGGTTGTAGAGGGGCTCGGCGGCATGGCTCCATTGAAGGTAACGCTGATAGAGCCGCTCATATTCGGCGACCCGCTCAGGGTGTGGCTGGTGGGTGCGCTCCACGGCGCTCGCCATGTCCCGCTGGGCATCAGCCACATCGACGTAGATACCGGCCGCCACGGCGGCAAAGATGGCCGCCCCCAGGGCGCAGCACTGATCCGATGCCACCACCTGGATGGGGCGATTCATCACGTCGGCGCAGGTCTGCATCACAGTGGTCGACTTGCGGGCTATGCCGCCGAGCGCGATCACCTGGTCCACCGGCACCTGTTGGCTAGTCATGCACTCCATGATGCTGCGGGCACCGAAGGCGGTGGAGGCAACCAGGGCGCCGAACAAGTCGGGCGCATCCGTGCCGAGGTTGAGGCCGGTGACAGTGCCCTGCAGGCGCTGGTTGGCGTAAGGGGTGCGGCGTCCGTTGAACCAGTCGAGCACCACCGGCAGGTGGGCCAGATCGCGTTGCTGATCCCAGGCGGCGGCCATGCTTGGCAACAGCTGCTGCTTGTGGGCCTCGATGGCGGTATAGAGCTCCGGATACTGAGCGGCGAACCGGTCCAGCGGCCAGCTCAACTGGCGCTGATACCAGGCGTAGATGTCGCCGAACGCCGATTGTCCCGCCTCCAGCCCCACCATCCCCGGTACCACGCTGCCGTCCACCTGGCCGCAGATCCCGGCGATGGCACGCCCGCCAATGGTGGCTTCGTCCGCGATCAGGATGTCGCAGGTGGAGGTGCCTATCACCTTGACCAGCGCATTGTTGCCGGCCCCGGCCCCGACCGCGCCCATGTGGCAATCAAAGGCGCCGCCCGCTATCACCACCTCGCAGGAGAGGTGCAGCCGCTCCGCCCATTCGGGCGTCAGGGTACCGACCGGCAGATCGGCGGTCCAGCTGTCGGTAAAGAGCGGGAAGTCGAGATCCTGGGTCAGCAGCGGATCCAGCGCATTGAGAAAGTCAGCGGCTGGCAGGCCGCCCCAGCTCTGGTGCCAGAGGGACTTGTGGCCGGCGGAGCAGCGCCCGCGTTTGATATTGGCAGGGGCCTGGGTGCCGCTCAGGATGGCGGGTACCCAGTCGCACAGCTCGACCCAGTTGCAGGCGGCGGCGCGCACCGCAGCATCGCTGCGGGAGACGTGCAGTATCTTGGCCCAGAACCACTCGGAGGAGTAGATGCCGCCGATGTAGCGGCTGTAGTCGGGGAACTGGCCGCCGTGGCAGAGCGCCGTGATGGCTTCTGCTTCCTCGATGGCGGTGTGATCTTTCCACAGCACGAACATGGCGTTCGGGTTGTCGGCAAATTCCGGGCGCAGGGCCAGCACCCGGCCCTCTTCATCGATGGGGGCGGGCGTCGAGCCCGTACTGTCTACCCCTATGCCGCGCACGGCGGCGCGCTGGGCGGGAGAGAGTTGGCTCACCACCTGCACCACCGCCTGTTCCATGGACTCCAGATAGTCGAGGGGGTGGTGGCGGAACTGGTTGGTGACTGGCTGGCAGTAGTGGCCGGCCTGCCAGCG
Source organism: Aeromonas sp. 5HA1 (assembly GCF_029237245.1). Taxonomy (NCBI): domain Bacteria; kingdom Pseudomonadati; phylum Pseudomonadota; class Gammaproteobacteria; order Aeromonadales; family Aeromonadaceae; genus Aeromonas; species Aeromonas sp. 5HA1. Next base: position 26,335 of record NZ_JAACFW010000016.1, on the reverse strand, counting down.
CGGGTAGTAGACGACATGGGTCGCGAGTTCAGCGCCGTCGTGGCAACGCACGGCAAGTGCCCTGACCGAATCGCTGCCGAAGTCGAGTCCGATGACGATGTGCTCGGACCTGGGGTGCTCAGACATATGTGCTCCTGACCATCAATGAAGGGGTAACAGGGAGGAACCATAGGAGATGCACAGAGCGGACGGTTAGCCATTGGCTGCTGGAAATATGGATTTAAACGCTGTCAGTGCAAGAGGGTGACGACCCTCCTGAATTTGATATGTGACTATTTTGCTAAATATATAGACAAAATGGCTGCAATTTCATGGCGTGATCCTTCTCTCCATTTTTTCATGTGAAAACGATTACAACTTGGTTCGCTCATCTAGCGACAACAATAACATCATGTTTGAACGTGCTTTTATGCGGCTACGGAGTGAATCAACTGAACAGCCGCACTTCGTTGATACATGGATTGATAGAACAGTTGGAGACACTCGCATGAACAAAATAGTTAAAAGCATGATTGCAGTAGGGTTTGCCCTCGGTATAGCAAATACTGCTTTCTCTGCTGAGGCATTGAAGCTGGGCTACCTGGTCAAGCAGCCGGAGGAACCCTGGTTCCAGACCGAATGGACTTTTGCCGACAAGGCCGGCAAGGATCTCGGTTTTGATGTCATCAAGATTGCCGTGCCCGATGGCGAGAAGACCCTCAATGCCATCGACAGCCTGGCGGCCAACGGCGCCAAGGGCTTTGTCATCTGCACCCCTGATCCCAAGCTGGGCTCGGCCATCATGGCCAAGGCCAACAGCATGGGGCTGAAAGTCATCACGGTGGATGATCAGTTCGTCAACGCCAAGGGCAAGCCCATGGAAAATGTGCCGCTGGTGATGATGGCCGCCACCAAGATAGGGGAACGCCAGGGGCAGGAGCTCTACAAAGAGATGCAAAAACGCCAGTGGGACGTGAAGGCGACAGGGGTGCTTGCCATCACGGCCGATGAGCTGGATACCGCCCGTCGCCGGGTTGAGGGTTCTCTGAGCGCGCTCAAGGCCGCCGGTTTCCCCGATGCCCAGATCTATCGTGCGCCGACCAAGGCCAATGACATTCCGGGGGCACTGGACGCCGCCAACTCCATGCTGGTGCAGCATCCCGAGGTGAAGAACTGGCTCATCGTCGGCATGAATGACAACACTGTGCTCGGCGGCGTGCGCGCCACCGAAGGGCAGGGCTTCAAGGCCGGGAACGTCATCGGTATCGGCATCAATGGGGTGGACGCGGTGAACGAGCTCTCCAAGTCCAGCGCCACCGGTTTCCTCGGCTCTCTGCTGCCAAGCCCGGATGTGCACGGCTACAAGAGCATCCAGATGCTCCATGACTGGGTGGTCAATGGCGCAGAGCCGGCCAAGTTCACCGAAGTGACCGACGTTGTGCTCATTACCCGCGACAACTTCAAGGTCGAGCTGCAGAAAAAAGGTCTGTGACAGGCGCGGTTTAACCCCTGACATCTCTACAGGCATGGCGCAAAACCGCCCATGCCTGTTACCTGGAGTAAACACATGGATCAGTCAGTTCCTTATCTGGAGTTTTGCGGCATCAGCAAGGAGTTTCCTGGCGTCAAGGCGCTGCAAAACGTCTCCTTTTCCTGTCACCGGGGCACAGTGCATGCGCTGATGGGCGAAAACGGCGCAGGCAAATCCACCCTGCTCAAGATACTGAGCGGCTTTCAGGCTCCCACTACAGGGGTGGTGAAGCTGGATGGCCAGGAGAGGGTGTTTCAAAACACGGTCGATGCGCTGGAGAGCGGGATCGCCATCATTTACCAAGAGTTGCATCTGGTCCCCGAGATGACCATCGCCGAGAACATCTATCTGGGCCAGCTGCCCACTCGGCACGGTGTCATCGATCGGGAAAAACTGTACCAGGATGCGACCAGACAGCTGGCGCGCCTCGGCATGGATGTGTCGCCCGAGACGCCGCTGAAGTACCTGTCGCTGGGCCAGTGGCAGATGGTGGAGATCGCCAAGGCCCTGACCCGGGATGCGCATATCATCGCCTTTGACGAGCCGACCAGCAGCTTGTCGTCCCGCGAGATAGAGCAGCTGTTTCGGGTCATTCGCCAGCTGCGCGATGAGGGCAAGGTCATCTTGTATGTCTCCCATCGCATGGACGAGATCTTCGAGTTGTGTGATGCCATCACCGTCTTCAAGGATGGCCAGTTCGTGCGCACCTTTGATGCTATGGCAGAGGTCAGTCGGGATCTGCTGGTCAAGACCATGGTGGGACGCGAGCTGACGGATATCTATGGCTACAGCCCTCGTCCATTGGGGGAGCTTGGCTTGCAGGTCAGCAACCTGATGGGACCCGGCCTGAAGGCACCCATTTCGTTTGAAGTGAAACGCGGCGAGATCCTCGGCATTTTCGGTCTGGTGGGCGCCGGTCGCAGCGAGCTGATGAAGCTGATTTTTGGTGCCGACAAGATGGTGTCCGGCGAGATTTCGGTGTTCGGCAAGCCGGTACCCATCCGCAATCCCATCGATGCCATTCACAGCGGCATCATGCTCTGTACCGAGGACAGAAAGGCCCTTGGCATCATCCCAATCCACTCGGTGCAGGAAAACATCAATATCAGCGCCCGGCGCCACAAGGCGTGGGGAGGCTTCTGGATCAACCAGAAATGGGAAGACGAGAACGCACGGCTGCGGATCCGCGACATGCGGGTCAAGACCCCGTCTCCTCATCAAGCCATCATGAACCTCTCCGGCGGCAACCAGCAGAAGGCCATTCTGGGCCGCTGGCTCTCCGAAGACATGAAGGTGATCTTGCTCGACGAGCCGACCCGCGGCATCGACGTCGGGGCAAAAAATGAAATCTACAACGTGATTTACGATCTGGCCAAGGTAGGTATTGCCGTCGTGGTGGTCTCGAGTGAGCTGCCGGAGGTACTGGGCATTGCGGATCGGATCATGGTCATGCGGGAAGGGGTGATCGCAGGGGAGCTTTCCCACCATGACGCCAATGAAGTCAAGGCGCTGAACCTGGCCATGCCGGCCCGTTGACAACCCATGACAGCGATGTAACAGCATCCGGAATAATCAGGAGAAATACCATGACAACAACGACTTCTGTCGGTCAGGCCGCGACTGTCTCGGCGGCCACCGGCACCAGAGTGCAACTGGCTCGAGTGTGGGATCAATACGGGATGCTGGTGATCTTCGCCATCCTGTTCCTGCTGGCCTGCGTGCTGATCCCCAACTTTGCCAGCCTGATCAACATGCGTGGCTTGGGCCTTGCGGTCTCCATGTCCGGCATGGTGGCCTGCGGCATGCTGTTCTGCCTCGCCTCCGGTGAATTCGACATGTCGGTCGGCTCGGTCGTCGCCTGTTCCGGCGTGGCCTGCGCCGTGGGGATCAACGCCACCGAGAGCATCACGGTCGGCATCCTGGCCGGCATGTCGGTCGGCGTCCTGTTTGGCCTCATCAACGGCATAGTGGTGGCCAAGTTCAAGATCAATGCCCTGATCACCACGCTGGCAACCATGCAGATGGCGCGCGGGGTGGGCTACATCATCTCGGACGGCAAGGCGGTCGGTATAGTGGAGGAGGGCTTCTTCGAACTTGGCAGCTCAGCCCTGCTGGGGATCCCGACGCCTATCTGGCTGACGGCGCTGTGCTTCGTGTTGTTTGGCCTGTTGCTCAACAAGACCACCTTTGGCCGCAATACCCTGGCGATGGGGGGCAATGAAGAGGCCGCCCGGCTGGCGGGGGTCAACGTGGTGCGCACCAAGATCATCATCTTCACCATGACGGGGCTGATCGCCTCGATTGCAGGGATCATTCTCGCCTCCCGCATGACCTCCGGGCAGCCCATGACCTCCATCGGCTTCGAGTTGGTGGTCATCTCGGCCTGCGTGCTGGGAGGGGTCTCCATGAAGGGGGGCATTGGCAAGATCTCCTACATCATCGCCGGTGTGTTGATCCTGGGTTTGATGGAAAATGCGATGAATTTGCTCAACATATCCCCGTTCGCCCAGTACGTGGTGCGTGGCTTGATCCTGCTCGCCGCCGTCCTGTTCGACCGCTACAAGCAGGTGCGCAAGGCACGAGTCTGACCCTGGTTTTCTCACGCCATCTCAGGCCAGCATCTCGCTGGCCTTGTTGTCTGGACCTCCCCCGGCGCGCAGCAGACCCGACTGTGAGCCAGTTCAATAAATTCACACTGCGCTGGCCGTCAGATAGCGTGTTCCCAAAGCGAGTCTCTACAATGGCCCATGCCGATTTTTTTACCCAAGCGCTTTTTTGTGCCATGTCATCAATGCAAAAAGAGAAGCCAAAACAACTCAATCCCCTGTTGCCCGGATATGCCTTCGATGTCTTCCTCGTCTCTGGCATGACACCTATCGAGCAACACAGCCCACTCGACTTCATCATCGACCGACCTGGTGGCATGAAGGGGTTCATCGTCAACTTGACCATCAAGGGCAAGGGGCAGATCTTTCAGGGTGATCAGGCGTTCACGGTGGAGCCAGGCGACTTGCTGCTCTTCCCGCCCGCGGCCGTGCACCATTACGGCCGGGCACCGGATGCCCGGGAGTGGTATCACCGCTGGGTCTATTTCCGGCCAAGAGCCTATTGGGCCGACTGGCTCAAGTGGCCGCGGGCGGTTGCCAATGTGGGGCGTCTGAATCTGGCAGACGGTCAATTGCTCGATGAGTTTGATGCGCTGTTTCTCGATATCGAAGAGACCCACAAGCAGCTGAGGCCCATGTCGGAGCAACTGGCAATGAACCTGTTGGAGCGGCTGCTCATCCGTTGTTACGAGGCGTCCTCCCTGACGGAATATCCCGCCATTGATCACAGGGTTCACGAAGCGTGCCAGATCCTGAGCGACTCGCTTTCGGCTGAGATATCGGTCGAGGCGCTGGCCGAGCAGGTGTTTTTGTCTCCTTCGCGGCTGGCCCACCTGTTTCGCGAGCAAGTGGGGGTGAGCATAGTGCGTTGGCGCGAAGATCAGCGGATCATGCGGGCCAAGCTCCTGTTGCAGACCACGCCCATGTCGGTCGCCGCCATTGGTCAGCAGGTGGGGTATGACGATCAGCTCTACTTCTCACGGGTGTTCAAGAAACGGGTCGGTGTCAGCCCGACCGAATATCGCAAATGCGCCACCCCGCTCTGACAGGGGGATTGCAGACAGGTGAAGCAAAGCACGGGCGAATTGCATCAAAACACCAGGTATTGGCCGCAAACAGGGACGTCACTGACGTCCCTGTTTGCCGATTGACTTGCTGGTGTCGAAGAGGATGGGAGAGATGACGGTGCCATGTTTGCCCACGTTTTTGCTGCCAGAGCCTGGCTAGGGTGCAAGGCGTTCAAACCGGCGTCAGTTCTCTCCCGACGATGTCACTATTCGTGATGGCTACGAAGAGTGCCCGATAGCGACATCGTCAGGGACATCAGAGGATACCGGCGCCTGCCGAGGGTTTACTGATATAGATGCTGGGTTGCAACCCGCTGACCTGGGGATAGCGGGCATTGACCTGTTTACAGACTATCGAGGTCAGTGAATGTGGCACCAGCGCCACAACGCAGCCACCGAAGCCGCCACCCGTCATTCTCACACCGCCGCGACTGCCGATGATCTCCTTGATGATGTCGACCAGGGCATCAATGGCGGGCACGGTAATGGCAAAATCATCCCGCATCGAGGCATGGGAGAGCGCCATCAGCTCCGCCATCATGATCATGTCTTCATTGGCCAGGGCATCGGCTGCGGCCAGGGTCCGTTCATTCTCGGAGATGACATGCCGTGCGCGGCGAGCGACGACGGGATCCAGCTCATCGGCTCGGGAGACAAACTGCGTCATGGTCAGATCGCGCAGCGCCTTGACGCCAAAATGGCGGGCCGCCTCTTCACATTGTGCCCGGCGGGCATTGTATTCACTGTCGACCAGTCCGCGGCGAACATTGGAGTTGATGATGACAACATCGATGCCAGCCGGAATACGGACGGGGCGAGTCCTCAGGCTGCGGCAGTCTATCAGCAGGGCGTGATCCTGCTGACCCAGAGCCGAGATGAACTGATCCATGATGCCGCAGTTGCAGCCGACGAACATGTTCTCTGCCAGTTGCCCATTGAGGGCGATATCGGCCTGACTGATGTCGAGGTGATTCATCTCCTTAAATATCTGCCCCACGGCCACTTCCAGAGAGGCGGAGGAACTCAGGCCAGCGCCCTGCGGGACATTGCCACTGAGCACCAGATCGGCACCGGTCAGTTCGCAGCCCCGCAGCAGCAGATACTTGATGACTCCCCGTACATAGTTGGCCCACAAGTATTCAGGGCGTGACGCTATGGGACGGCTCAAATCAAACTCATCCTGCTGATTGTTGTAGTCAGCGGCGATGACTCGCACCAGGCTGTCCTGGCGAGGAGCCGCACTGATCACTGTCTGATAGTCAATGGCACAGGGGAGTACAAAACCGTCGTTGTAATCCGTGTGTTCACCGATCAGATTGACGCGACCTGGCGCCTGGATGGCGAGGGTCGGATGGTAACCGTATTGGGTGTAAAACGTGGTATCAGTCACGCTGCGTGGTGATTCAATACTCATAACTCAACCTCAAACCTGTTCGCGAAAATGGACATCACTGACAGCACGCAGTCGTTCGGCCGCCTGCTCTGCCGTCAGATCACGCTGTGTTTCTGCCAGCATTTCATAGCCGACCATAAACTTGCGCACGCTCGCAGAGCGCAGCAGGGGCGGGTAGAAGTGGGCGTGCAACTGCCAGTGGTCGTTCTCTGCGCCATTGAAGGGGGCGCCATGCCAACCCATGGAATAGGGGAAAGAGCACTGGAACAAGTTGTCATAACGGCTGGTCAGTTTCTTGATCGCGAGCGCCAGGTCTGCCCGCTGTTGCGGGTTCAATGCGGGCAGGTGCGCCACCGAAAACTTGGGCAGCAGCAAGGTCTCGAACGGCCAGGCGGCCCAATAGGGCACGACCGCCAACCAGTGCTCCGTTTCAACCACGGTGCGACGGCCATCGGCTCGCTCGCGCTCGACATAATCGAGCAACATGGCGCGGCCATGTTTGGCAAGGTATTCCCGCTGGGCGTTGTCTTCTTTCACTGCTTCGTTGGGCAAGAAGCCGTTGGCCCAGATCTGTCCGTGGGGATGTGGATTGGAGCAACCCATCATGCTGCCCTTGTTTTCGAATACCTGGATCCAGGGATAATCATGTCCCAGCTCTGCGGTCTGCTCGCACCAGGTATTGACCACGGCGGTGAGTGCCGGGAGCGGCAGCTCGGGCAGTGTCTTGCTGTGATCCGGTGAGAAGCAGATCACCCGGCTGGTACCACGGGCACTCTCCAGCTGGAACAGGGGATCGTCACTGGCCGGTGCTGCCGGTGTGTCTGTCATCAGGGCGGCAAAGTCGTTGGTAAAGACGAAGGTCTCCTGATAATCCGGATTCTTGTCACCGGTGACGCGGGTATTGCCTGCGCAGAGGAAACAGTCAGGGTCGTGGGGGGCTCGCAGGGTACGATCCGGCTCATCCTGCTGACCCTGCCAGGGGCGTTTCGCCCTGTGGGGCGAGACGAGTACCCACTGCTGGATCAGCGGGTTATAACGACGATGCGGGTGATCGGTTGGTTCAAATTGCATGGATAAATGCTCCTCGTGCTGGCCACTCATAGGGTCGGATAGCCGTTCGGATTTTGTGATTGCCAGCGCCAGGTATCGGCGGTCATGTCATCAAGGGTGCGATGAGCTTGCCAGCCCAGTTCGGTGAGGGCCCGGCTGGGATCTGCCCAGCATTGGGCGATATCCCCCGCGCGCCGTGGCACTATTTCATAAGGCAGGTCACGGCCACAGGCCCGGGAGAAGGCGGCATGTATGTCGAGAACGCTGTAGCCATGTCCTGTTCCCAGGTTGTAGACATGAACGCCCGACTGCCCGAGCTTGGTCTGCAAGGCCGCCACATGCCCGTCGGCCAGATCCATCACATGAATGTAATCGCGCACGCCAGTGCCATCCGGGGTGGGATAGTCACCCCCAAAAATGGCGAGTTTGTCACGGCGTCCTACTGCCACCTGGGCAATATAGGGCATCAGATTGTTGGGGATCCCCTGTGGGTCCTCACCCATCAAGCCACTGGGATGAGCGCCCACTGGATTGAAATAACGCAGCAGGGTCAATGACCAATCGGGCGCCGCATTGGCAAAGTCCTTGATGAGGCGCTCAACCATCAGCTTGCTCTGGCCATAAGGATTGGTGGCTTGCAGGGTTGGGCTCTCCTCTCGGACAGGCATGGTGTCCGGCTCACCGTAGACGGTGGCCGATGAGCTGAACAACAACGTCTTGACCCCGGCACGCTGCATCGCCTGCAACAAAACCAGAGTGCCGCTGACATTATTGTCATAGTATTCAAGGGGTTTTTGCACTGATTCCCCGACGGCCTTGAGTCCGGCGAAATGGATCACGGCATCAATCTGCTGTTCCGCGAACACCCGATCCAGCAAGCTGGCGTCACGCACATCCCCCCGATAGAGCACTGGGCGCTGCCCACTGAGAGTTTGGATACGTTCGAGAACACTTTCTTTGCTGTTGGCGAGGTTATCTAACAGTATGGGGGTCATACCGGCAGCGATAAGCTGCAGACAGGTATGACTTCCTATGTAACCAGTTCCACCGGTGACAAGGATTTTCAACATGTGGCGCTCCTTGGTGCTCATTCCTGTTGGTGTTTTTATTGTGTAACCGCTTTCCCTTATTGTGCTCTTGCCGGGAAGGGGAGGGAAGATGGCTGTGCATTTAATGTGATTTTTGTCACAAATGGTCTTTGGAAAGCTGGCTTGTCGGGATTTTGTGTATGTAAGCGAGTTACACTGCCGCCGACATGTATTGATAGGATGCTCCCGCTTTTTAGATGAAAGCCGTGTCAGGCATGGGAAATGCCGGTAGTATCTTGAACCCATGAAATAATGGTTTTTATTTGTACCGTTCACCGGAAAAGCTAATCCATGGCAACAATCAAAGATGTAGCACTCCTGTCTGGCGTATCTGTCGCCACAGTCTCACGTGTCATCAATAATTCTCCCAAGGCGAGTCAGGCATCCCGTGATGCTGTCTTCAAGGCGATGAATGAACTCAACTACCATCCCAACGCCAATGCGCGGGCCTTAGCCCATCAAAGCAACGAGACACTGGGGCTGGTTGTTGCAGATGTGTCCGACCCCTTCTTCGGCACCATGGTGAAAGCCGTAGAACAAGTGGCACAGTCGACGGGCAACTTCCTGCTCATCGGGAATGGCTATCACGATGCCGTCAAAGAAAAGCATGTGATAGAGCAATTAATTGGCCATCGCTGTTCGGGGCTGGTTGTGCACGCCAAAATGCTGCCGGATGAAGAGTTGATCCAGATGATGAGTTATGTCCCTGGCATGGTGCTGATCAATCGCATCGTCCCCGGGTACGAGTCCCGCTGTGTGGCGCTGGACGATCGTTATGGCTCCTGGTTGGCAACTCGTCATCTGATCCAGGAAGGGCACAAGAAGATAGGGTTTCTCTGCTCCAATCATCAGATCTCTGACTCACAAGATCGCTTGCAGGGTTACCTTGATGCGTTGCAAGAGCACGAGATAGCCGTCGATGAGCGCCTGATCTCCCGTGGCAGTCCGGATGAACTGGGCGGTGAGGCGGCGATGACTGAACTGCTGAGCCGAGGCCAGCATATGACGGCAGTGGTCTGCTATAACGACTCAATGGCAGCAGGGGCATTGTCCGTGCTGAGCGACAATGGTATCGAGGTACCGCAGGAGCTATCACTGGTCGGATTTGATGATGTCCTGATTTCTCGTTATTTGCGCCCTCGCTTGACGACGGTGCGTTATCCCATCATCGCCATGGCCACCCAGGCTGCCGAGCTGGCGATCGCCTTGTCAAAAGGGGGACCCCTGCCCCAGACGACCCATATGTTCAGCCCTACTCTGGTTCGCCGTCATTCGGTCCGGAGTATTGACTGACATTCCCCTGATCCCCCGCTGTCGATAAGTCATCAGGCAAGGCCGTCAAGGCGCCTTGCTTTTTTGTCTCTTCCTTGTCTGTGTACTCTTCCTCTTGTTGCTGCGTATGGCTGTCCAGATGCAACAGCGCCATCATCCATCCATCCATCCATGTCTTGCACCAGGTGATGCTGCTCACATTTTTGATGGACCCGCTGCAATTTCCGTATGTCGTCATCGCCGTTGATTTTCTGAATGCATAAGCTGTGTAATCGATAACACCCTCGCTTGTATTTTTTATTGCTTAGTAATCATAAACTTAAGGGTTGTTCATTATTGTTTGTTTAGTAATTAAATGCTTCAGCGATGTAATAATTACAATTATGTGAGTTGTATCATGTCAGTGGTGGCTTGAATCTTTCTATAATCCACTCCGGCTAGTGAAAGCGCTTTCCCTCTGGATTGGTGAGCGTTCATCAAGATAACAATGCAACAGTGGAATAAAGGAATGACTATGAAAGTGAAGCTACTGACTACATCCGTTGCCCTGGCACTGTCAATGACAGCATTTAGTTCTAATGCTGTTGATTTTTCTGGTTATTTTCGATCCGGCGTAGGTGTATCCCAAGATGGGGATATGCAAACCGGCAATCAGAGCCTTGTCGGACGCCTGGGTAACGAAAGTGATACCTATACCGAAATTGGTATTGGTCAGGAGGTTTACAACAAGGACGGCAAGGTTTTCTACGTTGACAGCATGTTCAGCATGCAGAGCAATGGTTCCAATGATTATGAAAGCACGGCAACTGTCTGTGACTTTGATAAAAAGCAGTGCAGTGAAGATGCGACATTTGCCCTGCGTCAATTCAATGTGAAAGCCAAGGGGCTGATCTCTGCTGCCCCCGATGCTGTGGTCTGGGCGGGCAAGCGCTTCTATCAGCGCCACGATCTTCACATCATCGATACCAAATACTGGAATATCTCGGGTGCCGGTGCCGGTATTGAAAACCTCAAGGCGGGTCCGGGTGCATTCTCGCTGGCGTGGATCCGCTCTGATGGCAACGATATCGATAACTCGATTGTCGACAATGATCTGAACGTCAACTTCCTGGATCTGCGGTATGCCGGCTGGGCACCCTGGGAAGGGGCCTGGACTGAGGCGGGCGTCAGCTATGCCATGCCCAATCCGACCGATGAGCAGAAAGCCACAGGTGGCAAGTACGATCCCGAGAACGGTGTCATGTTGACGGCAGAAATGAGTCAGTATTTTGCTGGCAGCGGCATCAACGAGAAGCTGGTGCTGCAGTATGCGAACAAGGGGCTTGCCCAGAACATGATCTCCCAAGGGGGCGGCTGGTATGACGTTTGGCAACTCACTGATGACGCCAAGGGTTACCGGGTGATCCTGACCGGTGATATTCCCCTGGGTGACAAGTTCTCCGTCAACCATGTCTTTACCTATGGTAAGGGTGAAAAACTGCAGGAATGGCACGACAACACTGAGTTGTTCAGTGCAGTGGCTCGTGGCGGTTATGCCTGGACCGATATCATGAAGACGCTGGTTGAAGCCGGTACATATGAAAGCACCAAGACCTGGACCAGTGGTTCTGAAGACAAGTCCAGTGGTCAAAAATACACCCTGGCGCAGGCCTGGTCTGCCGGCCCCAGCATGTTTGCCCGCCCAGAGATCCGTGTGTTTGCCAGCTACCTGAAAGATGGTGAAGGCGAGTCATTCAATGGGGGGGAAGATGACAGCACCTGGAACTTCGGGGTACAGGCCGAAGCCTGGTGGTAAGCACCACACAGATTGAACAATCAGGGAGCCATTGGCTCCCTTTTTGTCCCGGACAAGGAGATCGCCGATGGGTTGGAAGGGGGGGCTACCGTTGTTGGGAGCCATGTTGCTGATGAGTGCATCGTCCATGAGCAAGGAGGGGGAGCCCATGATTATCGGGGCGGATGTCTCCCATTTACCGCAGCTGGAAGCGGCCGGTGCCCGTTTTTATGATGGTGCGCGGCCAGAAGACTTGCTGGTTATCCTCAAGCGTCATGGGATAAATGCCATTCGTATCAAGGTCTGGAATGAGCCCGGCGAGCATTATCGCTTCCCGGCGGATCAGAGCGGGGTTGAGGGGTATAACAACCCGGATCATGTGATTGCTCTGGCCAGGCGGGCCCATCGGATGGGATTCAGGATCATGCTGGACTTCCACTACAGCGACTGGTGGGCCGATCCAGGCAAGCAGAATATGCCGGTTGCCTGGCGTGACAAGTCCGTGGCTGTGGTCAGCGAGCGGCTCTATCAATTTACTCACCAGCTGATGAGCCGTTTGCAAAGGGAGGGGATCACCCCGGCCTGGGTTCAGGTGGGCAATGAGATCTCCAATGGCATGATGTGGCCGCTGGGGCGTTTGCCTCACTGGGATAATCTGGCCCTGTTTCTTACCGCAGGCGCTCGCGCCGTCAAGGCAGTGTCACCCTCGAGCCAAGTCATACTGCATCTGGATGCGGGTGGCGATAACGCGCGTTGTCGTCACTGGTTCGAAGAGATCCTCGCCCGCAAGGTTCCCTTCGATGTGATGGGACTCTCTTATTACCCGGTGTGGCATGGCGCCATGAGGGATTTGGCTCGCAACATGGTTGACCTTAGCAGCCGTTTTTCCCGTCCTGTCATCGTGGTTGAAACGGCTTACCCCTGGACACAGGGCAATGGGGATCAGCAGCAAAACATCTACACCCATACCGGGCCAGAGACCTATCCGATGACCCCGGTGGGGCAGCGCGACTTCCTGTGGCAGTTGCTGCGCGAGATCCATGGTGTACCGCAGGGGCGAGGGTTGGGTTTCTTCTACTGGGAGCCCGAGTTCATTGCGGTAGCGGGGGCTGGTTGGAAGCGGGGGGCGGGGAATGAGTGGGATAATGTGACCCTGTTTGATGCCGATGGCCGAGCTTTGCCGGCGCTCAGATCCTTGGCTCTGGCGGTGAGATCGGTGACGAAAAAAGAGTAAGGCTTGTTTGAAGCGCAGGGGGATGCCAAGAGCTCCCCCTGCTATCAGTGGTGATGTTGCGATCAGTTTTGCAGGAATGCATCCATGGCATAGGTGGGTTTGCCACCTTGATCCATCAGGCCGAGCGAGTAATTCTGCCAGCCGTTATGGCTCTGGGGTTCCCAGTAGAAGACGCCCAATCCCTTGTTGTCCGGGATCCATTTCATCTTGTTGAGCAGGTCGACCAGGGTGTCGTAGCTGTTTTTCGGATCATCCCAGGGCATGCCCACCTCCACTATCATTACCTCCTTGCCATGGCGGCTGACCATATCGGCAAGGTTGTCATAGCAACGGTTGTTCATGGAGAACCAGTCGCCATTGCCGGTCTGGGTGGGGTAGATGGATGCGCCGATCACATCCCACTTGGCGCCATTGGCCTTGAGGCCGTCAAACATCCAGCGGTAAAGGGCATTGTTCTCGCAGTTGGCGAGATGGACTATCACCTTGGTCGACTTGTTGACGGCCTTGACGGCGTCATAACCACTGTTGATCAGCCAGGCAAAATTGCGCATGTTGGCCGATGCCTTGCCGTCATCCCACAGCATGCCATTGTTGGTCTCGTTGCCAACTTGTACCCATTTTGGCGTGATGCCGGCCTGCTTCAGGGCGACGAGCGAGTTGTAGGTATGCCAGTAGACGTTGGACATCAACTGCTCGAAGGTATAGCCCTGCCAGGCGGCCGGTTTGGTCTGTTTACCCGGGTCGGCCCAGCTGTCGCTGTAGTGAAAGTCGATCATGATATCGAGGCCCGCCGCCTTGGCCCGTTTGGCTTTGGCGATGACATCGTTGAGGCTATTCCAGCCTCCGGCCGGATTGACCCAGACCCGCAGCCGGATGGCGTTGATGCCGTGCTGCTTCAGGGTGAGCAACAAATCTTGCTGCTTGCCACTGTCGTTGTAAAACCTGTAGCCGGACTGCTCCATCTGGGTTAGCCAGCTGACGTCGGCTCCCTTGACCATGGCAGTACTTTCTGACGGGTAGAGCATGCTGGCGCCAAGCACCAGAGCACTGATCAAGCTCAGTTTCATCCTTGTTTCTCCGTAATTGAAAAGGGGTCGGGCTCATGGCTGAACCCGGGGCAGGGGGAAGGTTGTAGGGCAATCGCCTGCCTGGATGCGCCATGGCCATGGCACATCCAGTCAGGTGCTGGGCAAACGTAATATGGGCCGGAGACGGCCCATGGGAGCGTTACTGCGCCTTGCTCACCGTCAGCTGGATGCTGGCGGGATCGCGGCGATCCAGGGTAAAGAGGTAGGCCCCATCCTCGAGGGGGGTGAACTTCATGTCGCTCCACTGGTAACCGGCCTTGACGATGACTGGCTTGCCGGCTTCCACCTTGCTGGCGGGGTCGAACTGGCCGTAGGTGGTATCACTCTTCCACTTCTCATCGGCAATCTTGAATTTGTAGGCGCCGTGGCCGGCTTGCAGGCTGGTGGTGACGGTGAGCAGATCAGGTTGACTCTGGACCAGTTGCTGGGCGGCCGGGGCCTCCCAGTTGTTCATCTCCCCGCGCAGGAAGAGAGGACGAGTCTGCGCCGTATCGGCCTCGGCGGCCCAGACTGGATGAAGGCAACCAAGCAGGGTAGCGGCTAGGAGCGTGTGTTTGAGCATTGTCGTTTCCTTGTGTTGTGTCTCAGTGGCGCCGGCCGGTGTCGACCGGCAATCGGTTACAGGCTGAATCGTTGTACCAGCGTGAGCTGCTGTTGTGAGAGCTGTTGCAACTGACTGCTGGTGTGGGCAACGCGGGTCAGCATCTCCTGGTTATCGTCGGAGATGCTGTTGATATTGTTCATGTTGCTGGCAATTTCTTGACTGGTGTTCTGCTGTTGCTGGGCAGCAATGGCGATCTGGATGCTGAGATCCGCCACCTGTTGCAGCGAGCTGGCGAGGTGGATGAGGGTGTGACGGGATTGCTCGCTGTCATCGGCGCAAAGTGCCATCACATCGGTGCAGCCACTTATGGTGGTGACGGCCCTGTGCACGCTCTGCTGTAGCGCCGTGATCATCGCCTGAATGGTGGTGGTGGATTCTGTGGTGTGCTTGGCCAGCTGGCGTACCTCGTCTGCCACCACGGCAAAGCCTCTGCCCTGTTCTCCGGCTCTTGCTGCCTCAATGGCGGCGTTGAGTGCCAGCAGGTTGGTCTGTTCCGCAATCCGGCTGATGAATTCCAGAATGCTGCCTATGTTGTTGCCCAGCCCGTGAACCTCCTCGACGATGCGGCGCGAATCCGCCAGACGATGGGAGAGCTGGGTCATGCGCGTCAGGGTGTTTTCACTCATGGTGCTGGCGGAACGGGCTTGCGTCGACACCTCCTTGATCGTTTGCTGGGCATGTCCGGCGCTCTCTGCCACATCGCGTACCGTGTGCTCCATCTCGAGCATGGCGCTGGCAACACTGGCCGTTTCACTGCGCTGCTGCTCCAGTTGTCGCTGCGCATTGAGCTGGGCACACTGGTTCTGGTTGGCCATCTCCCCCAGCGAGCTGGCGGCCATCACAATTTGCCCCAGCATGTTGCTCATCTCCTGGGCGAGGGCATTGATCCCCTTGGCCAGTTGGCCGAATTCATCCTGCTGCCGATGGTTGATGCGCCTTGTCATGTCACCCCGACTCAGGGCCTCGAGCACCGTCAGGGTCTGCTTGATGGGGGTTCGGATGGAGTGAATGATGCGCCAGAGCACCAGTGCGCTGACGGCCAGTGACAGCAGCAGACCGACAAACAGCAGGGATTGCAGCTGGCTCAGGATCTGTTTGCTGCTCTGCACCCGCAGGGCAAGCTGGGTATCGATACTGTTGTCGATCTCCGCCAGCTCACCCAGCACCGAGTCGATGATACGGGTGGCCTGAGTGCTCTGGTTGCGCAGTTGATCGCTCTCTTGTGCCAGGCGAAGGTGGGTTGCCAGCAAACCTGCGTTGCCTGCGCTCTGTTGTACAACCCGGTCAAACAGGGTGCCCACCGACTGCTCCAGATCGATCTTGCCGCCAAAGGCGCTCTCCTGCTTGAGCAGTTCTGCCGCCAGTGTCTGGCGTTGGCGCTGGATAGCCTTGCTGAGTGTCTGGTTGCTGGCCAGTTGCCCCGCAATACGGGCCGCATCCTGCAGCTTCATCGCCGCCTGTGTATTGGTGAATAACAGCTCCAGCTGGTTGGCCAGCGCATTCTTGAGTCCGGCTGTGTAGTGGGCGCCCAGTGTTTCAACCAGCATGGCGAGATCTCCCTGCAGGCGCTTGTTGTCACGGGTCAGGGAGGTGTCTTCTGTCAGGATCTGCTGGCTCTTCAGGTTGGCGGCATAGCTCTCAACAATCTGGGTTGCAAGCTGCCAATAGGTCGTCTGCTGCTCGGTGAGGGCATGGATGCGGCTGATCATGGCCGGGTGGTGCGAGGCCTTGTTGCCAAGCAGTGCCAAGTCCTGTTCAAACGCCTGCTGCCAGCGCGCAAGCTCGGCTCGTCCCTTGCTGACGTCATCGCTCGTCTGCAGGGTGAGCAGGCCACGCAGAACCTTGTCCTGCATAAACAAGTCTTTGGTCACCGAGCGACTCTGAACCAGAGTGGGTGCCACCTCGCCCGTCAGGATGTCGACCTGCATGGCCAGCTGGTTGCCTGCTCGTAACGAGACCATCACGGCGAGAACCAGCAGAGTGATGATCAGACCAAAACCAAGTATCAGGCGCTGGATGATGGATATCTGTGGTATGGGTATTTTCATTGGTATCGCTTACATATTGAGAGTGACATGGCTGACCGTCGATGAGGATCACCAATATGGTATTTTTAGCCAGCTTTATCAGGAGGTTGGTGAGTGTTAGTCATACTTCACGACGCTTTATAGAGGCGTGTCTTTGTACTCAAATTCACTGATTTTGTGTAACGTTTCACTTTTTGTGGTTATTGTTACACCGCCATGGTGCTCAACCAAACAGGATTTAAACAGGGTTGAGAGCCGGCTCTCATTTTGCTGGTATTTTGTGCTGCAGGAAGGGAGTGCTTTGGGTCTGAGGTGAAGGGTGAGCGGCAGGGCATGGGATCAGGGAAGAAAAAAGCCCCCGGTATTGGCGGGGGCAAATCTGGCATTGATAAAAGCGGGTGTAGAGAAGACAGAGGGGTTAGCGGCTGATCCGGGTGCCATCGGCGGCAAAGACAAGGCAGTGCTCAGGTGAGAAGAAAACATCGAGCTGCTGGTACGGCTTGAAGGCATTGTCACCGGGCAGCAGCAGCTTGAAGCCGTCGATGCCACAGCATTGGCCGAACAGATAAGTGCTGTTGCCAAGGCGCTCAACCACTTCACAGGTAAAGGATAGATGGATGCCATCACCGCCAGGAACCAGGTGCTCTGGCCTCAGGCCCAATGTGATAGTACTGCCAGCTGCCAGCTCGCTGGTGATGATGGGCAGGGTGATGGTTCTTTGCTCTGACAGTGCGAGCTCCAACTGGCTGGGAGACCAGCTAATGACCTGAGCTGGCAGGAAATTCATCTTGGGTGAACCGATAAAACCGGCCACAAACTGATTGACTGGTTTGTAATAGAGATCCATGGGTGAGCCGACTTGCTCCACCTTGCCGTAGTTCATCACGACTATCTTGTCTGCCAGTGTCATGGCCTCGATCTGGTCATGAGTGACATAAATCATGGTGGTTTTCAGCTCCTGGTGCAGCTTGGCGATATGCAGGCGCATCTCGACCCTCAGTTCGGCATCCAGGTTGGAGAGGGGCTCATCAAACAGGAACACCTTGGGGTTGCGCACTATGGCACGACCAATGGCAACCCGCTGCCGTTGTCCCCCCGAGAGCTGTTTTGGTTTGCGGTCAAGAAGATGGGAGAGTTGCAGCGTCTTGGCAACCATGCCGACCTGATGCTGGATCTGCTCCTTGGGCACTCCGTTCACTTTCAATCCATAACCCATGTTTTCAGCCACAGTCATGTGGGGATAGAGGGCATAGGACTGGAATACCATGGCAACGCCACGGTGGGCAGGGGCAACATCGTTGACCACAGTGCCCCCGATTGCGATATGGCCGTCGGAGATCTCTTCCAGACCGGCGATCATTCTCAGCAAGGTTGATTTGCCACAACCTGAGGGGCCGACAAAAACGGTGAATTCACCATCTTCCACCTCCAGATCCACATTGTGCAGTGTCACGTTGGTGCCGAAACGCTTGACAACACTGTTCAGACTGATACTCGCCATACTGCTAACTCCTTGATTATAAATCCAATCTGTCATGATGCTCGATGTCGTTTGTGACACGGGGAACACATCAGGAACCAGACATAAACAGCCGGAAACCCGCTTCGCGACGACTGCATGCATCACTTGTGACGGGAATATAACAGTGGAGTGTAACCGCTTGCACAAAATGCTGTTTCTTTTGTGTATGAGATCACAACCTTTGCATATGCTGCTGGCAGATATGACGTGCTCCGCTTACCGTAATCACATTCGGTGTAACCGTTACCCTTGTGGCAGCCCTCTCGGGTGAGTTCATGGAGGCGTGGCCTGGTGAGGTGTACCGGGAAAGCATACCGGATCTCATGGTACAGAACTGAAAGTTGATTATTAATCAATTAGTTATGTAATTTGTCGCGTTTTTTGGCAACGCAGCCTGCAACCCTTGCTGAGATTGTGTAGTGGCTTGGTAGACAGAGAGTCATACCCGTGTGATTGGAAAGAGTGAAATTATTACACACATTGGTTTGATGCACGGCAAAAAACACGATGGAACAATCATTTTCGCTTGAACAGGGACAAGGATAAAAGATGAAAATCAATAAGTTAACAGCAGTGATTATGTTGTCATTGGGGGCGGGCAGCCTGTTGAGCCATGGGGTGATGGCGGCAGAGGGTGAGCTGCTGGTGTGGGAAGACATCAAGAAGTCCAATGGCATTGAAGATGCGATCAAGGCATTCGAAGCCCAGTACAAGGTGAAAGTGAAGATCCAGGAGATGCCATATGCGCAGCAAATCGAGAAGCTGCGGCTGGATGGCCCGGCAGGCATAGGTCCCGATGTACTGGTCATTCCCCATGATCAGGTCGGTGGTGCCGTGGTGCAGGGGCTGCTGTCCGAACTCAAGGTGGATGCCAAGTACATGGACAGCTTTACCAAGCCCGCCGTGGATGCGCAGACCTATGAAGGCAAGTTGTACGGTATTCCTAAAGCGGTCGAGACCATAGTGCTGGTGTATAACAAGGACATACTGCCAAAAGCACCGGAAACCTTCGATGACTTGATCAAAGTTTCCAAAGAGCAGCGCGCCGCCAATAAATATGGTCTGCTAGCCAAATTTGACGAGATTTATTACTCATATGGCGTCGTTGCCGGTATGGGGGGATATATTTTCGGCCAGAATGCCAATGGTTCCCTGAATGTGAACGATATCGGGCTGGCCAATCAGGGGACGATTGATGCGGTCACCTTCCTCAAATCGTTCTACGCGGATGGCTTGTTCCCGGCAGGGATCGTCGGTGAGACAGGTGCCAATGCCATCGACTCGCTGTTTACCGAGAAAAAAGCTGCTGCCGTTATTACGGGCCCCTGGGCATTCAAACCTTACCAGGACGCCGGCGTGAATTATGGGGTGGCACCACTGCCCACTCTGCCAAATGGCGAGCACATGCGATCTTTCCTTGGGGTAAAGGGATACAGCGTCTCTACTTATTCCACTCAGAAGGAGTTGGCTCAACAATTCATCGAATTTATCAACCAGCCTGAATACGCCAAAATTCGTTTTGAGAAGACAGGTGAGATTCCACCCGTCAAGTCACTGATTGATGATCCGGTTATCAAGGGGGATGAGAAAGCAAGGGCCGTTGCCATCCAGGCCGGTTATGCCGTTCCCATGCCAAGTGTACCGGAAATGCAAGAAGTATGGACGCCCTCCAATAGCGCTCTGCAATTGAGCGTGACCGGCAAGCAAGATGTCAAGGCTGCCCTGAATGGTGCCGTTAAAACCATCAATATGCAGATTGAGGCAAACCACGCAAACCGGGATTAACGATACGCAGGCGTTACGCCTTGCCTGCATGGGTAGTATTAAGCTGCTTGATGCTACCCATGTTTCTTTAAGGATAGGAGGTATATTGTGGTTGTCGATTCCAGCGAAATCGCACAGGTTGGTTTAAAAACCCAGCACGCCAAGATTGCTGCATTATTATCGCTGATCCCGGGCTTTGGTCAGTTTTATAACAAGCAGTTTATCAAAGGTGCGCTGTTTTTTATCGTCATGTCTTGTTTCCTTAGCGTATTCAATGACTTTTTACAACAAGGATTTTGGGGGCTATTTACGCTGGGGACCGAGTTGCCTAGAGATAACTCGTTGTTTCTGCTGGCTAAAGGGGTGATCAGTGTCTTGATCGCGACGTTTGGTGTCGGTATCTATTACTGGGGGCTCCGCGATGCTTATCTCTGTGGTGAAAAGCGGGATCAGGGCTATGCATTATCTGGTATCAGAAAACAATATCAGCTTTTGTTGAGTGAAGGTTTCCCTTATCTGATGATCACCCCGGGTTTTATTCTGCTGGTGTTCGTGGTGGTCTTTCCTATTATTTTTGGTTTTTCTATTGCCTTTACCAACTACGATTTGTATCACACGCCACCGGCCAAGCTGGTTGACTGGGTTGGGCTGAAAAACTTCTTTAATATATTTCGTCTGGATTTGTGGCGTTCCACCTTGCTGGACGTATTGCAGTGGACAGTGATTTGGACCCTGATTGCGACCACATTGCAATGTTCGGTTGGTGTCCTGTTGGCGATCCTGGTCAATCAGAAAGACCTCAGGTTTAAAGCGCTCATTCGCACCATTTTGATATTGCCATGGGCAGTGCCCGGTTTTGTCACCATTCTGGTTTTTGCCGGCATGTTCAATGAAACCTTTGGGGTGATCAATAATGGCATTCTGGCGTCATTAGGTATTGAGCCCAAGCAGTGGATGACGGATCCTTTCTGGACTAAAACGGCATTGATCCTGATGCAAACCTGGTTGGGTTTCCCGTTTGTCTTCGCCATGACCACTGGCGTACTGCAGGCTATTCCTGACGATTTATATGAAGCGGCTACCATAGACGGTGCCAGCACATGGCACAAATTGACCACGATTACCTTGCCGTTGGTACTCTATTCGATTGCGCCGATCCTGATTACCCAATACACCTTCAATTTTAATAACTTCAACATTATTTATCTGTTCAATAACGGTGGTCCGGCTGTAATTGGATCCAATGCGGGTGGTACGGATATTCTGGTCTCCTGGATTTACAAATTGACCATGTCCTCCTCTCAATATTCCATCGCGGCCAGCATTACGATTTTGCTGTCCATCTTCGTAGTTGGTATCGCACTGTGGCAATTCCGCGCAACCAACTCCTTCAAGCAAGATGATATGGCCTAAGGAAAGCTGGAATATGAGCGTCAAACACAGTGTTAAAAAGAGTAACTTTATTCGGCTGGGCATCAGTTATGTGCTGCTGTTGATGGTCGCGGTGATCATCATCTATCCACTTATCTGGACTGTGGGGGCTTCCCTTAATCCGGGTAGCAGCCTGCTCAATACCTCGATCATGCCTGACAATCTGTCGTTCCTGCATTACCAGGAGCTGTTTGATGGCCGGATTGATTATGCCGCCTGGTATTGGAACTCCATGAAGATCAGCTTCCTGACCATGGTGCTCACCTTGATCAGCGTCAGCTTTACCGCCTATGCATTCTCCCGCTTCCGCTTTCGCGGTCGCCAGAATGGACTGATGCTGTTTCTGTTGCTGCAGATGGTGCCCCAGTTCTCGGCCCTGATCGCCATCTTCGTGCTGGCGCAGATGCTGGGTCTGATCAACAGCCATCTGGCGCTGGTGCTGGTTTATGTGGGGGGCATGATTCCCATGAACACCTATCTGATGAAAGGCTATCTGGATGCCATCCCAAAAGATCTGGATGAATCTGCACGGATGGATGGTGCGGGCAACTTCCGGATCTTCATCGAGATCATCATGCCCCTTTCCAAACCCATCATAGCGGTGGTGGCCCTCTTCTCCTTTACCGGCCCGCTCGGTGATTTCATCCTGGCCAGTACCATCTTGCGTACCCCGGATCAATTCACCCTGCCCATCGGGCTCTATAACCTGGTCGCCCAGAAGATGGGGGCCAGTTACACCACCTATGCAGCCGGTGCCGTGCTCATCGCCGTGCCCGTCGCCATCCTTTATCTCTCACTGCAGAAGTACTTTGTTTCCGGCCTGACCGCAGGCGGAACCAAGGGCTAATCACACAGGACCTCAACGATGAAATTAAAAAACAGTTTGTTGGTGGCGGCCATGCTGGCCACTGGATTGACCATGATGGCCCCCTCGGTTCTGGCGGCTGAAACGGTGCAGATCCAGCCGGTCAAGGTGGCGGCTGACTTTATCAAGGGGGCCGATGTTTCCATGCTGGCCGAGGTAGAGAAGCACGGCGGCAAGTTCTTTGATGAGCATGGCAACCCGCAGGATGCCATGGCCATTTTGAAGGAAAATGGCTTCAACTATATCCGCCTGCGATTATGGGTCGACCCCAAGGATGCTGATGGCAAGCCTTATGGTGGCGGCAACAATGATCTGGCGACCACCATAGCGCTTGCCAAGCGGGCCAAGGCCAATGGCATGAAGTTCCTGCTGGATTATCACTACAGCGATTTCTGGACGGACCCAGCCCGGCAGAACAAGCCCAAGGCATGGGCCAACATGAATATCGACCAGCTGACCGAGGCTGTCTATCAACACACCAAAACCACTATGGATGCCTTTGCCAAAGCCGGTGTGTTGCCGGACATGGTGCAGGTGGGCAACGAGATTAACGGTGGCATGCTGTGGCCGGAAGGCAAGAGCTGGGGCCAGAACGGGGGGGAATTCGACCGTCTGGCGGGGCTGCTGAATGCGGGGATCAAGGCGGTCAAAGAGCATGGGGATCAGATAAAAATCATGCTTCACCTGGCGGAGGGGACCAAGAATGACACCTTCATCTGGTGGTTTGACGAGATAACCAAGCGCAAGGTGCCGTTCGATATCATAGGTCTCTCTTACTACATCTACTGGAACGGCCCCATGAATGCCCTCCAGTACAACATGGATGACATCAGCAAGCGCTATGACAAGGATCTGATCGTGGTCGAGGCGGCTTACGGCTATACCACAGCCAACTGCGATAACGCCGAAAACAACTTCACCTCGAAAGAGGCGGATGACGCCGGGTATCCCGCCACTGTGCAGGGGCAGGCCAATTATCTCCATGATCTGTTGCAGGTAGTCACCAAGGTGCCGGAAGGGCGCGGCAAGGGGGTCTTCTACTGGGAGCCGGCCTGGTTGCCGACACCGGGCGCCACCTGGGCCACCAAGGCCGGCATGAAATACAACAGTGATGACTGGAAAGAGGGCAATGCCCGCGAGAATCAGTCGCTGTTCGATTGCCAGGGCAAGGTGTTGCCTTCCATCAAGGCGTTCAACTAGTCACCCATGATCGGCGGGCCTGTGTGCCCGTCGGCGATGATGTCCATTATATGGAGATAGTGCATGTTCAAGTTTCCCCCCCTGAGCAGCAAGGTGCCTGTCCTGTTGCACGGTGCCGATTACAACCCTGATCAATGGCTCGATGATCCTGCCGTGCTGGCCAAAGACATAGAGATGATGAAGCAGACCAACAGCAACGTGATGTCGGTCGGCATCTTCAGCTGGTCGGGTCTGGAGCCCGAAGAGGGGCGTTATGAATTTGGATGGCTGGATCGAGTGCTCGATACGCTCTACGCCAACGGCATCTATACCTTCCTGGCCACCCCGAGCGGGGCACGTCCCGCCTGGTTGTCAAAGGCCTATCCCGAGGTGCTGCGCACCGACAAAAACCGGGTCAAGGCATTGCACGGTGGTCGCCATAATCACTGCATGAGCTCACCCGTTTATCGTGACAAGGTGCGCCAGATCAACGGTGCCCTGGCCAAACGCTACGCCAACCATCCCGGTGTCATCGCCTGGCACATCTCCAACGAATACGGTGGCGAGTGTCATTGCGAGTTGTGCCAGCATCAGTTCCGCGATTGGCTCAAAGCCCGTTACGGTACTCTGGATGCCCTGAACAAGGCGTGGTGGAGTACCTTCTGGAGCCACACCTTCACCGATTGGCAGCAGATAGAGTCCCCATCGCCCATTGGCGAAAGCACCATCCATGGTCTGAATCTGGACTGGAAGCGCTTTAACACGGCCCAGGTCAGTGACTTCTGCGCCGCCGAAATAGCCCCCCTGAAGGCGGAAAACCCGGCACTGCCCGCGACGACCAACTTCATGGAGTACTTCTACGACTATGACTACTGGCAGCTGGCCAAGGTGATCGACTTCATCTCCTGGGACAGTTACCCCCTTTGGCACAATGCCGAGGATGATTGCACCCTGGCGGCCTATACCGCCATGTACCACGACCTCATGCGCACCCTAAAAGGGGGGAAACCTTTCTATCTGATGGAGTCTACCCCCAGCCTGACCAACTGGCAGCCCATCAGCAAACTGAAAAAGCCGGGCATGCATATCCTCTCTTCCCTGCAGGCGGTGGCTCATGGCTCCGATTCGGTGCAGTACTTCCAGTGGCGCAAGAGCTGTGGCTCGGTGGAAAAATTCCATGGCGCCGTGGTCGATCATGTCGGCCATATCGATACCCGTGTTGGCCGCGAAGTGCAGGCGCTGGGAGAAACTCTGAGCAAGATCTCTGCCGTGGCCGGCAGCAAGGTGGAAGCCAGAGTCGCCATTATTTTTGACTGGGAGAGCCGCTGGGCCATGGACAACGCCCAGGGTCCCCGTAATGCCGGTCTCTTCTATGAGAAGACGGTGGCCGAGCACTATCGTGCCTTCTGGGAGCAGGGTGTCGCGGTGGATGTGATCAATGCAGATTGCGATCTGAGCCCTTATTCGCTGGTCATTGCCCCCATGCTCTATATGGTTCGCGACGGCTTTGCCGAGCGGGTCGACGGTTTTGTCCAGGCGGGGGGGCGCTTCGTGACCACCTACTGGTCCGGCATCGTCAACGAGACGGATCTCTGTCATCTCGGCGGTTTCCCGGGGCCATTGCGGCCAGTGCTCGGGATATGGGCAGAAGAGATCGATAGTCTCTATGACCATGAGCGCAACGCTATCAGTGGCCTGCCGGACAATGAGCTGGGGCTGAAGGGACCCTATGAGGTGACTCAATTGTGCGACCTGATCCAGTTGGAAGGGGCGCGTGCTCTCGCCAGCTACGATAGCGACTTCTATGCCGGCCGCCCGGCGGTGACGGTCAACGACCATGGCAAAGGACAAGCCTATTACATCGCCTCGCGCAACGATCTGGCGTTCCAGCGTGACTTCTTCGGCAAGCTGATAGAAGAGCTGGGCTTGCCATGGGCCCTGGCCACCGAACTGCCGTTGGGGGTCACAGCACAGCGCCGCACCGATGGTGAGCAGGAGTTTATCTTCCTGCAGAACTACACCTGTGAGGCAAGAGCGGTGTTGCTGCCATCTGCTTACACGGAGATGTGTACCGGTCAGCCTCTGACAGGGAAACTGGCCCTGGAGGCTTATGGCTGCCGTGTCTTGAGCCGTCCGGTTCAGTAAACCCCGAGCCCGTCTTGTAGACGGGTTCTTTTGATTATTTCCCGATGCGTGAGCTGCGGGTAAAAAAGGGAGAGAAGCATGGTATCCATGCACGATTTCAAGCGTCTGTTTGGTCTGGCACTGGGCCACAAATCGCAAAAAGGGCAGGAACCAGAGGCTGTGTCCGGGCTGGATGAAGAGGGGATCCTGGAACTGGTGGCGGCATTTGGTGGAAAAGAGAACATCGAGTCGTTTGATGCCTGTCTGACCCGGCTCAGGGTCAAGGTCAAGGCGCTCTCGCCGGTGAACAGCGAAGCGTTGCAGCAGTTGGGCGCCATCGGCGTCATCATCATAGGGCAGGAGGTGCAGGCCATCTTCGGCAAGCGCTCTGACAACCTGCGCCGGGATCTCGCAACCTGGTTTGAATAATGTGATCCGGCGCGATAGTGCTGGTCAGCGAGTCTGGCTACGCCTGATTGACTCGCCTGTTCTGCCGTATCTGGTCACTCGCCCATGACGAATTGATCTGTTATGGCTTGTCCTGGGCGCATAAACCACAACGCATTGCCAATTTCTCATCTCAATCATTGGACTGTACATGTCAGTAAATATGAAAAAGACCAAAATCGTCTGCACCATAGGTCCCAAGACCGAATCCAAAGAAATGCTGGCTAAAATGCTGGATGCCGGCATGAACGTCATGCGCCTGAACTTCTCCCACGGCGATTACGCCGAGC
>NZ_JAACFW010000015.1:0-122379 GCF_029237245.1 Aeromonas sp. 5HA1 | reverse complement strand
TTACGCAACCATACCAGAACGGTGGAGCGGCCCTGAATGCCATAACGCGCCTGGGCCTGTTTGTAGGTGAGCTCGCCTTTTTCAATCTGCTCGACCAGTGCCAGTTTAAAAGTCAGCGAGTAATCGCACTGTGTCCGTTTCACACCTTGTCCCATCGGGTTCTCCATTTATTGGGGGGAAAGGTGTAAACCATATTCAGGACGGGACAAAACGATAAAAAAAGCCCTCGCAGTGCGAGGGCTTTTTCGTGGGCGTTTGGTGGTTGGTACTTAGTTCACCACGGCCACGTTGATGCTGCCGTTGCCCTGGGTCATGCGTACCCGGGCGCCAGGCACGAAGGTGGGGCTGGCTTTTTGCACCACTACGATGGATTCGCCGTTCTCTTTCTTGATCTCGAGCTCGACACCGTCAACCTGATTGAGCTTGTCGCCGGCAGCTTTACCGGCGGCGGCACCTGCGATGGCACCACCGGCGGCGGCGATATCGCTACCCCGGCCACCCCCTATGGTGCTGCCGAGCAGGCCACCGACCACGGCGCCACCTATGGTGCCGACCAGAGAGTTCTCATCGGCCTGGATCTTGACCGGGCGGGTGGAGAGTATGGTGCCGTAGCTGACGGTCTGGACCTGCTTGGCACGATCCTTGGTATAGACATCGCCGGAGTAGACATCGCTGTTGGCACAGCCGCTGAGGGTGGTGGCAGTGGTGGCGGCCAACAAGGCGATAAGGGTCATACGTTTCAACATGATGGGCCTCCTAGGCTGGCATCTAATCTGGTTAATTCGGTCAGTGAGTGCAACTTTACGCCAACCGGATTGAGCATGAAACCAGCAAAGTGTAACCAATTATGAGACTCGGGGACGGGAGGCGACGCCTGCAGCGGGATTAGCCGAGGCTTTTTTCCAGCAGCAGGCGATCTTCACCCGGGCCGAAATAGTCGCGCTCCTCGGCAACTTGCTGATAACCGAGTCGAAAGTAGAGGCGTTTGGCCGGATTGGCCGGATCCACCGTCAGTCTGACCCGTTCGACCAGCACCTGGGTCAGTGCCTGCTCCAGCTGCAGCATCATGCGCTCGGCAAGACCGAAGCCGCGCGCCTCGGGTAACACAGCCAGGGAGAGCAGCCAGCCTTGCGACCGATCCTGTCCCAATCCACCCAGGGCATAGCCAAGCAGCTTGCCATCCAGTTCGGCCACCAGCAGCAGCTCGGGCCAGAGATCCATGGCCTGGCGAAAGAAGAAGCCTGGATAGACATCCTCCCCGAAGACGTTGACGTCTATCTGCCAGATGGCGTGCATGTCGGCGTGGGTGGCCACTCTCAAAACGGGGGGCTGATGCATCCGGGCTCCTGTCATTGCGTGCGTGCTGCCGTGCGGCAGTCAAAGGAGTCACAGGTTAGTGGGCCATCCTGGCTGATGCAAGCGTACCTGATGATGTCGGGCGCGAGTGGTCGAAGGTCTGTGTCAGGGCGGCAGGGGCCGGCTGTTGGGCAATCTTGGGGCCTTGCGGCGGCTGTCCAGCAGATGGCACAGGGCAAGCCAGGGATGACGCCACAGCATGCGCGGGCCGCTCCATTTCATGATCTGCTGGATCTGCTTGCGCATGGCGGGGGCATAGCAGTGGATGTGGCAGTTGGCGCAGGTCGGTTTGTGGCCGTGACCATAGCGGCAGCGCCGTAGTCGCTGGTGGGCGAAGGCTTGCAACTGCTGGCAGTGCCGACAGGCGGGATCCTGATGGTGGTGGTGGCAGTAGAGGCGGATCATGGCGCTGACCGTTTGCTGCTCCCGCTTGAGCCTGGGGTGCTCGGATGCCTTGCTGGCACGAGTGCTGTGCATTGAGTCGGGATCATGGGGTTTCATGGCGGTCATTGTCCTGACCTGAGGGGACTGGGTGTTGATACAGGTCAAGACGGGAGGCAAAAAAACAGGGCCCGCAGGCCCTGTGTCATCAGATGAGGCTGGTTGCTTGTTCCAGCCAGAGGAGATCCTCGCCCTCCAGCAGGGGGATCAGGCGGCGGAACACCTCGACATGGTATTCGTTGATCCAGCGGAACTCGGCCGGGCTCAGCAGGCTGCGATCGATGAGGCGGGTATCAAACGGCACATAAGTCAGCCGCTCGAAGCCCAGCATCGCCAGTTCGCCTACCTGTTCCTGTTCGGTCACGACCACCAGGTTTTCGCAGCGGATGCCGAACGCATCTTCCCGGTAGTAACCCGGCTCGTTGGAGAGCACCATGCCCGGTTGCAGCGCCACCAGGCTCCCCTTGGGCGCGATGCGCTGGGGGCCTTCGTGCACGCTCAGGAAGTGACCGACACCGTGGCCTGTGCCGTGGTCATAGTTGTAACCCGCCTGCCACAGCGGCATGCGGGCCAGCACGTCGAGCTGGATGCCGGCGGTACCGCGCGGGAAGCGGGCCTGATCCAGCGCGATATGGCCCTGCAGCACCCGGGTAAACATGGCCTTGTGCTCGTCAGTCACCTCACCCACCTTGACGGTGCGGGTGATGTCAGTGGTGCCGTCCAGATACTGGGCACCGGAATCCACCAGATAGATGCTGTCCTGACCGAAGGGGCGTGGTGTGCCGTTGGTGTGACGGTAATGGCACATGGCGGCGTTGGGCCCCAGCGCCGAAATGGTGTCAAAGCTCGGCTCGACGTAGTGTTCCTGCTCGTGACGGAAGGCTTCCAGCTGATCGGCCAGCGTGCCTTCATCCACCCCCTCGAATTCGCCGGAGGCGATCAGCCGATCCAGCCAGGCGAGGAAACGGGTAACGGCGACGCCGTCGCGCAGGTGGGCGCGCTGCATACCGGCCAGCTCCACCGGGTTCTTGCACGCCTTCGGCAGCATGGTCGGATCCTGACCGGCCACCAGGATGGCGCCTGCCTCTTCCATGATGAGCTGGGTCCAGGCGTTGGCCGTGTTGGGATCGGCCAGTACTCTTTGCTGGTTTTCACCAATGCGTTGCAGCACGTCACCCAGCTTGTCGATGGGGTAGACGGAGACATCCTGTCCCACATGTCTGGAGAAGGCGATGCAGTCAATCTTGTCGGTGTCGACGAAGAAATCCATGCTGGTGTTGGCGTAGAGCACCGCAAAACCCAGCACTACCGGCAGCCGCTCCACGTCACGGCCACGCAGGTTGAGCAGCCAGTTGATGGGCTCGGCCTGGGTCAGCAGTACGGCATCCAGCCCGCGCTTGCGCAGGTCTGTGGCCAGCAGTTCGCGCTTGGCCTGGCTCGACTGGCCTGCCAGCTCTTCGCTGTAGAGAATGACCGGGGTTTTGGTCGGCGCGGGGCGATCGCTCCAGTGCAGGTCGATGGGGTTCTCATCGACCCGTACCAGCTCGATGCCGCGTTCGGTCAGCAGGGCCTTGGCGTGTTGATACCAGGCCAGGCTGTGCAGGCGGGCGTCAAAGCCGACCCGGGAGCCGGACGGCAGTTGTTCAGCCAGCCACTGCACATGGGGATCTTCGTTCAGATGAAGAAACTCGAATAGCTCGGCCGGTGCCTGCATGCGGGCCTGCACCGTGTAACGACCGTCGATGAACAGGGCCGCCCGCTGCGCCATTATGATGGCGAGCCCGGCGGAGCCGTTGAAACCCGTGATCCAGTCCAGACGCTCTGCGTAGGCGGGAATGTATTCGCCCAGGTGCTCGTCATCGTGGGGGACTATGAAGGCGTCCAGCTCTTGAATGGCCAGAGCGGCCCTGACCTGGGCGACGCGGGTTTCAATAATCTCGAAATGATTCATGTCGTTAATGCCAGATTGTAGTGATGTGAGTGTTCAGTGGTTGTGGCCGCTGTCCAGGATCCGTTTGATCGACTGGCCAGCCGCCTCGATATGTTGTTTGAGCAGCACCACAGCCTCGTGTTTGCGGCGGGCGCGACACAGCGCCAGCAACTGGGCGTGCTCACGTTCAGCCTTGTCCACTCCGTCGCTGGCAAACAGCAGCTCGAAGCGTACATAGCGGTCACAGCTCAGATTGATCTGGGCAATCAGCTCCAGCGCCTGGGGGCGACCGGCAGCCTGATAGAGGGTGGCGTGAAAACTGTGGTTCAACTCTGCCCAGTGTTCGATCTGGGTGCCTGACTCGAGCGCCTGATCAAACTGGGCCAGGATGG
The DNA here is from genome assembly GCF_029237245.1 of Aeromonas sp. 5HA1. NCBI lineage: Bacteria > Pseudomonadati > Pseudomonadota > Gammaproteobacteria > Aeromonadales > Aeromonadaceae > Aeromonas > Aeromonas sp. 5HA1. Next base: position 118,260 of record NZ_JAACFW010000015.1, on the reverse strand, counting down.
CCTCTGCCTTGGCAAAGGTCTCCTCCGTCATCAGGTCGACGGCGTGAAACAGGGTATCGGCTTCCAGCAGGGCTCGCAAATAAAAGAGCTCCTCGATGGCCGAGGCGTCCAGCATGGTGACCACGGCGCCGCGGTGGGCCTCGAATTTCACCAGTCCCTGGGCCTCCAGTTGCATCAGGGCTTCCCGCACCGGAATGCGGCTCACCGCCAGCTCCTTGGCGATGGCATCCTGACGAAGAGGGGCGCCGGCGGCAAACTCCCCACGCAGGATCCGGCCGCGGAGGTTCTCCATCACCATCTGGGTTCGGGTCTTGTAGGGTGGGGTCATGGTCGGGTCACAGGGGAATCGTTACAAAATTGTATATTGTATAAAGTTGGGCTGAATCTAACGCGCAACCGCCCACAAGGCAAGGTTTGGCGGGGATCAAACGCCACCATCTGGTTAAAAAAATACCGGTCAGCAGGGCTGACCGGTATTGGAGTTTGCAAGAAGACGGGGGCTGGCGTTACAGCTGCGGACCTGCCGCGACCAGGCGCTTGCCCTCTTCGTTGTCGGTGAAGCGCTCGAAGTTCTTGATGAAGCGCTGGGCCAGATCCTCTGCCTTGGCATCCCACTCGGCCTTGTCGGCATAAGTGTCACGCGGGTCGAGGATCGCCGGGTTCACGTCGTGCAGTGCGGTCGGCACTTCCAGATTGAAGACCGGCAGTATCTTGGTCTCGGCTTTCTCGATGGAACCGTCCAGGATGGCGTCAATGATGGCGCGGGTATCCTTGATGGAGATGCGCTTGCCGGTGCCATTCCAGCCGGTGTTGACCAGATAGGCTTCCGCGCCGGCCGCTTCCATCCGCTTCACCAGCTCCTGACCGTACTTGGTCGGATGCAGGCTGAGGAAGGCCGCACCGAAGCAGGAGGAGAAGGTCGGAGTCGGCTCTGTGATGCCGCGCTCGGTACCGGCCAGTTTGGCGGTGAAGCCAGACAGGAAGTGGTACTTGGTCTGCTCCTTGGTCAGCTTGGAAACCGGGGGCAGCACGCCGAAAGCGTCGGCAGTCAGGAAGATCACCTTGTTGGCATGACCCGCCTTGGAGACCGGCTTGACGATGTTCTCGATGTGATAGATGGGGTAGGAGACACGGGTGTTCTCGGTCTTGGAGCCATCATCGAAGTCGATGGTGCCATCGGCAGCAACGGTCACGTTTTCCAGCAGCGCATCGCGACGGATGGCGTTGAAGATGTCCGGCTCGGCTTCTTTGGAGAGCTTGATGGTCTTGGCGTAGCAGCCCCCTTCGAAGTTGAACACGCCGTCATCGTCCCAGCCGTGCTCGTCATCGCCGATCAGCTGACGCTTGGGATCGGTGGAGAGGGTGGTCTTGCCGGTGCCGGAGAGGCCGAAGAAGATGGCAACGTCGCCGTCCTGACCCACGTTGGCGGAGCAGTGCATGGAGGCAATACCGCGCAGGGGCAGGAAGTAGTTCATCATGGAGAACATCCCTTTCTTCATCTCGCCACCGTACCAGGTGCCGCCGATGAGCTGGATCTTCTCGGTGAGGTTGAAGGCAACGAAGTTCTCGGAGTTGAGACCCTGTTCCTTCCAGTTCGGGTTGGTGCATTTGGCACCGTTCATCACCACGAAGTCAGGTTTGAAGGCTTTCAGCTCTTCATCGCTCGGGCGAATGAACATGTTCTTGACGAAGTGAGCCTGCCAGGCCACCTCTGTGATGACGCGCACGGCCAGACGGGTATCCGGGTTGGCACCGCAGAAGCCATCGACCACAAACAGGCGCTTGCCGGAGAGCTGTTTGGTCACCAGGGATTTCAGATGTGACCACACTTCCGGGGTAATGGCTTTGTTATCGTTTTTACCCTGGTCAGACCACCACACAGTATTCTGGGTGGTGGCGTCTTTGACGATATATTTATCTTTCGGGGAGCGGCCTGTAAAGATACCGGTGTTGACATTAACGGCGCCCAGTTCGGTCACTACACCGCGCTCAAACCCTTCCAGGTCAGAACGTGTCTCTTCCGCGAAAAGCTGGTCGTAAGAGGGGTTGCGAACGATTTCTTGGCTGTTTTTGATGCCGTACTGGTCCAGTTCTAATTGTTGGGCCAGGGTGGGTTCTGCCACGATTGTCATTGTATTCTCCTGGGTTCAGAGGTTGGTAGGGTTCTATCTGGCATTCATCCTATCACTTAGGTGGTAGAGTTTAGAGATCGCCATCAAACTTTATAAAATAGGGTATTTTTTTGTTATTTAAGTTAAAGGCGGGTTTTGCCCGCCTTCAATTAGTGTAACTTGTTTGCATCATTATCGGGAGCCCTGCTGAACAGGGTTTCGACGTCGATCCCATCAAATTGGTACTGGGCGCCGCAATAATCACAGTGCATGTCGATCTTGCCGAGCTCCTGCACCATCTCCAAGACTTCTTCCTTTTCTATCTGCAGCAGGGCCCCTTCACAGCGTGCGCGGGAGCAGGTGCAACGGAACTCGACTGCCTGGGGATCGAACACCCGCACCTTGTCCTGGTTGTAGAGGCGGTAGAGGATCTCTTCCGCTTCCAGCCCGAACAACTCATCATCCTTGATGGTGGCGGTGAGCTGGGTCAGGTGATCGAAATCTGCGCTGTGATCCTCGCTCTGGGCGGGCAGTGCCTGCAGCAATATGCCGGCGGCGCGTGGTTCACCCTGGTGGTAGCCGGTACGGATCCAGAGCTTGGTGGCCAACTGTTCGGATTGGGCGAAGTAGTGCTCCAGGCAACCTGCCAGGGTATCGGCGTCCAGGGCTATGATGCCCTGATAGCGCTCGCCCTGCTCCGGAGTGATGGTGATGATCAGCTGGCCGTTGCCAATCAGGCTCTGCAGCTTGCCATCGCTCGGCAGCTCCCCTTCATAGCGGGCCACGCCGCGCAACTGCTGGTTGTTGTCACCGTTGATCACCGCCAGACGGACAGGGCCATCACCCTGCAATTGCACAGTGATGGAGCCTTCGAACTTGAGGGTGGCGGTCAGCAGGCTGGTGGCGACCAGCAGTTCACCCAACAATTTTTGCACCTGCACCGGATAACTCTGGGCTTCCACCACGTGGCGGTAGGTGTGATCCAGCTGGACCAGCTCACCCCGGACTTCGTACTCTTCAAACAGATAGCGATACAGGAGATCTTGGTTACTCATCATGCATTCCTGGGTTCTTAGGTGAGGAGAATAGATAAAAACAATAATAAACAGGTGGTTAGGAACTTATCTCGCCCCCTGTCGTCATAAAAGGGCCACGTTGGCGAGTCAGTATTGCTTGACCTTGATCAGCTGGCGCCGCTCCTGCTTGTCGGGGCGACGCTCGGGGCTTGGGGCAAACTGGCTGTTGAAGCGGCGCGCCTCGCTGTTCTCGGCCCGTTTTTTCAGGCTGGCTTCCGTCTCTTCATAGAGCAGCTGGGCCAGCGGGGCGGACTTGCGCTGTTCACTCACTTGCAGTACCCGTACCTCCCGCTCGTCCTGGCCCTGCCAGACACGGATGAGGGCGCCGGTTTCAACGGCCTTGCCAGGTTTGCTGCGCTGGCCGTTATAGTGCACCTTGCCCCCTTCAATCTGATCGCGGGCCAGGCTGCGGGTCTTGTAAAAACGCGCGGCCCACAACCATTTGTCGAGGCGGACCTGGGTTGTGGTTTCTGCGGGATTCGGCATGAATCGACTCCGGGATGGCTGAAAGGGGAGCCTGATTATACCAGAGGCAGGCCTCGGGATAGAAACAGGGGGGCTGATGGTGTGACGGAATGTCAATTTTCACAGCTTGATACCATCCGGTCGGTTGTCTCTGGGTCCATTGCCGTACACAATAGCCAACCGATTTGGAAGCCAGAATATATTGATAAACATGACGCTACCGTTCAGGGATGACTTGTTGAGCTCCCTTCTGGCCCGTTGCAAAACCGTGCCGCTCTCCCGTTTCAGCCAGCCCCTGTTCTGGCTCTTGCTGCTGTTGCTGGCCCACCAGTGCGCCGGTCTTACCTGGCGGCTGCTGGATCTCGGTAGCCAGCAGAGCAGTCAGCCCTGGCAACCGGCCGTGGCAGGCAGTCAGGGTCAGGACAAGGCCCGGCTCGATCTCGGCGGCGTCAGCCGGCTGGCACTGTTTGGCAAGGCGAAGCAGCAGGCCCGGGCGGCCGATGCTGTCGCAGCCGACGCACCCAAGACCCAGCTCAATGCGCAGCTCAACGGTGTTCTGGCCAGTTCCGATCCCGCCAAGTCCATCGCCATCATAGCCCACAGCGGTGTGCAAAATTCCTATGGCATAGGCGACTTCATCGATGGCACCCAGGCCAAGGTTCGCCAGGTGTTTGCCGACCGCGTCATCATAGAACGCGACGCGCGTGACGAGACCCTGATGCTGGACGGGGAAGAGTACGGCAAACCCCTGCCCAGGCAGGGCAACCCGGATGAGAAGCTCTCCTCGGTGCGCAGCGAATTGCTGGGCAACCCCGGCAAGATCACCGATTACCTCAATATTTCACCGGTACGAGTGGATGGCCGCATGGTTGGCTATCGCCTCAATCCGGGCAGCAATCCAGAACTGTTCAATCAACTCGGTCTGGTCGCCAATGACATGGCGGTCAGCATCAATGGTCTGGATCTGCGGGATAACGCTCAGGCCATGCAGGCGATGCAGCAGGTGGCAGGCGCCACGGAAATGACCGTCACCGTCGAACGGCAGGGACAGCTCTACGACGTTTATGTCGGCTTGTCAGAATAATGATTTGGAGTAGCACCAAGAATGATAAATAAAGGGAAGAGCTGGCGTCTTGCCACGGTCGCGGCGGCGCTGATGATGGCAGGCTCTGCCTGGGCCACCGAGTATTCTGCCAGCTTCAAGAATGCCGACATCGAAGAGTTCATCAACACGGTCGGCAAGAACCTGAGCAAGACCATCATCATAGAGCCTTCGGTGCGCGGCAAGATCAACGTCCGCAGCTACGACCTGCTCAACGAAGAGCAGTATTACCAGTTCTTCCTGAGCGTGCTCGACGTCTATGGCTTTGCCGTTGTGCCCATGGATAACGGCGTGCTCAAGGTTGTGCGCTCCAAGGATGCCAAGACCTCGGCCATCCCCGTGGTGGATGAGACCAACCCGGGCATTGGCGACGAGATGGTGACCCGGGTGGTGCCGGTGCGCAATGTCTCGGTGCGCGAACTGGCCCCCTTGCTGCGTCAGCTCAACGACAACGCCGGTGGCGGCAACGTGGTGCATTACGATCCCTCCAACGTGCTGCTCATCACCGGCCGTGCCGCCGTGGTCAACCGTCTGGTGGAAGTGGTGCGCCGGGTCGACAAGGCGGGCGATCAGGAAGTGGACATCATCAAGTTGAAATATGCCTCCGCCGGCGAGATGGTGCGACTGGTGACCAACCTCAACAAGGATGGCAACACTCAGGGCGGCAACACTTCCCTGCTGCTGGCGCCCAAGGTGGTGGCCGATGAGCGCACCAATTCCGTGGTGGTCAGTGGTGAACCCAAAGCGCGGGCTCGCATCATACAGATGGTGCGCCAGCTCGACCGCGACCTGCAAAGCCAGGGCAATACCCGGGTCTTCTATCTCAAATATGGCAAGGCCAAGGACATGGTGGAGGTGCTCAAGGGCGTCAGCACCAGCATAGAAGCGGACAAGAAGGGGGGCGGCACCACGGCCGGTGGCGGCAATGCCAGCATAGGTGGTGGCAAGCTGGCCATCTCGGCCGACGAGACCACCAATGCGCTGGTCATCACGGCCCAGCCGGATGTGATGGCCGAGCTGGAGCAGGTGGTCGCCAAGCTGGATATCCGCCGCGCTCAGGTGCTGGTGGAGGCGATCATCGTCGAAATCGCCGACGGTGACGGTCTCAACCTGGGGGTTCAGTGGGCCAATACCAACGGTGGCGGTACCCAGTTTACCAACGCCGGCCCAGGTATAGGTTCAGTGGCCATCGCCGCCAAGGATTACAAGGATAATGGCACCACCACGGGTATTGCCAAGTTGGCGGAGAGTTTTAACGGCATGGCTGCCGGTTTCTACCAAGGTAACTGGGCCATGTTGGTGACGGCGCTCTCCACCAACACCAAGAGCGATATTCTCTCTACCCCGAGTATCGTCACCATGGACAACAAGGAGGCTTCTTTCAACGTGGGTCAGGAAGTGCCTGTGCAGACGGGTAAACAAAATTCCACGTCCGGTGACACCACCTTCAGTACCATAGAGCGCAAAACGGTGGGCACCAAGTTGGTGGTGACGCCGCAGATCAACGAAGGGGATTCGGTGCTGCTTACCATAGAGCAGGAGGTTTCCAGCGTTGGCAAGCAAGCCAGTGGGACCGAAGGGTTGGGCCCCACCTTTGATACCCGTACCGTCAAGAACGCCGTGCTGGTCAAAAGTGGCGAAACCGTGGTGCTGGGCGGTCTGATGGATGAACAGACCAAGGAGGAGGTTTCCAAGGTGCCTTTGCTGGGTGATATCCCTGTGCTGGGCTACCTGTTCCGCTCAACCTCCAACACCACGTCCAAACGCAACCTGATGGTCTTTATCCGCCCCACCATATTGCGCGATGCCAACGTCTACTCGGGGATATCCAGCAACAAGTACACCCTGTTCCGTGCTCAACAGCTGGAGGCGGCGGCTCAAAAGGGATATGCCACCTCGCCGGATCGGCAGGTGCTGCCCGAATATGGGCAGGATGTGGTCCAGTCACCCGAGGTACAGAAGCAGATCGAGCTGATGAAGGCGCGTCAGCAGGTGACGGCCGATGGAGCACAGCCGTTCGTACAGGGTAACAACTAATGGCGGCGTACCAGCTCGATGGAACGGATCTGCCAGCAGCCCTGCCCGAGCTGCCGTTTGCCTTTGCCCGCAACTTCGGTGTCATTCTGACCGAACGGCAGGGGACCCCACTGCTGCTCTGTCGTCAGGGGGTCGCGCCGCAAACCCTGCTGGAAGTTCGGCGGGTAGCGGGCTGCGCCTTCGAGGTGGAGCAGCTCGAGAACGATGCTTTTGAAGAGTTGCTGATGGCCCACTACCAGCGCGACTCCTCCGAGGCGCGTCAGCTGATGGAAGATCTCGGCAACGAGATGGATTTCTTCGCCCTGGCCGAAGAGTTGCCCCAGAGCGAGGATCTGCTGGACGCCGATGACGATGCTCCCATCATTCGCCTCATCAACGCCATGTTGAGCGAGGCGATAAAAGAGGAGGCGTCCGACATCCATATCGAGACTTTCGAACGGGTGCTGGTCATTCGCTTCCGTATCGATGGCGTGCTGCGGGAGATACTGCGTCCCCATCGCAAGCTGGCCTCTCTGCTGGTGTCGCGCATCAAGGTCATGTCGCGGATGGACATAGCCGAGAAGCGGGTCCCGCAGGATGGCCGCATCTCATTGCGTATCGGCGGCCGGGCGGTGGACGTGCGGGTTTCGACCATGCCGTCCAGCTACGGCGAGCGGGTGGTATTGCGTCTGCTCGACAAGAACAACGTGCGCCTCGAGCTCAAGCAGCTCGGCATGACGCTGGCCAACCGCAACATCATCAGCGAACTCATTCGCAAGCCCCACGGCATCATATTGGTGACGGGCCCGACCGGTTCGGGCAAATCCACCACCCTGTATGCGGCGCTCTCCGAGATCAACTCGCGGGATCGCAACATTCTCACGGTGGAGGACCCTATCGAATATGACCTCGAAGGGGTAGGTCAGACCCAGGTCAACAGCAAGGTGGACATGACCTTCGCCCGCGGCCTGCGCGCCATCTTGCGTCAGGATCCGGACGTGGTGATGGTGGGGGAAATCCGGGATCTGGAAACCGCCCAGATAGCGGTGCAGGCGTCGCTGACCGGTCACCTGGTGATGTCGACCCTGCACACCAACACCGCCATCGGTGCCATCACCCGAATGCGGGACATGGGGATAGAGCCTTTCCTGCTCTCCTCATCCTTGTTGGCGGTACTGGCCCAGCGGCTGGTGCGTACCCTCTGTCCGGATTGCCGCACTCCACGCCCCATCACTGAGCAGGAGCGGGAGGCCATGGGCATGGAGCTGGCGCCGGATCAGCAGGTGTGGCGCCCGGTTGGCTGCGAGCAGTGCAACCACACCGGCTATCGCGGCCGGACCGGCATTCACGAGCTGGTGGTGATCGACGAGGCGGTGCGCGAGGCGATCCACAGCGCCAGCGGTGAACTGGCCATAGAGCGGCTGATCCGCGGCCATACCCCCAGCATCCGCCGGGATGGTATCGACAAGGTACTCAAGGGCCAGACCAGCCTTGAAGAAGTGCTGCGCGTGACCCGGGAAGATTGATGTTCTGTCAGGCAAGCGATTTGAATCGGGATAGCAAGACGTCACAGTGCTAGGGCAGAGGAGCAAGAGTATTGTCAGCATTTGAATACAAAGCCCTCGACAGCAAGGGGCGCCAGAAGCAGGGGGTGACCGAGGGTGACTCGGCCCGTCAGGTACGCCAGCAACTGCGCGAGCAGGGGCTGACCCCGCTCGAGGTGAACGAGACCACAGAGAAGGCAAAGCGTGAAGCGAATCGCTTCGTGCTGTTTCGCCGTGGTGCCTCCACTTCCGAGCTGGCCCTTATTACTCGCCAGTTGGCGACTCTGGTTGGTGCAGGCCTGACTATCGAAGAGGCGCTGCGGGCAGTGGCCGAGCAGTGCGAAAAGGCCCACCTGCGCAGTCTGGTGGCAACCGTGCGCAGCAAGGTGGTAGAAGGCTACTCGCTGGCCGATTCGCTGGGGGCCTTCCCTCACGTGTTCGATCAGCTGTTTAGATCCATGGTGGCGGCAGGGGAGAAGTCCGGTCATCTGGAGAAGGTGCTGAACCGGCTCGCCGACTACACGGAGCAGCGCCAGCACATGCGCACCAAGCTGCTGCAGGCGATGATCTACCCCATAGTCCTCACTCTGGTGGCGGTCGGGGTCATTTCGATCCTGCTCACCGCAGTCGTGCCCAAGGTAGTGGCCCAGTTTGAACACATGGGCCAGCAACTGCCTGCGACGACCCGTTTCCTCATCGGCACCAGCGAGCTGATGCAGCACTACGGCCTCTGGTTCTTGCTGCTGCTGTTTATCGGTGGGTTTGTCTGGCGCTGGTGGCTGACCGACGAGAAACGTCGCCGTCACTGGCATCAGGTGGTGCTGCGCCTGCCGGTCATAGGCCGGGTCAGCCGTGGTCTCAACACCGCCCGCTTCGCCCGCACCCTGAGCATCCTCAATGCCAGTGCCGTGCCCTTGCTGGAGGGGATGAAGATCGCCGGCGAGGTGCTCTCCAACGACTTCGCCCGTACGCGCATTGGTGAGGCCACCGAACGGGTTCGGGAGGGGACCAGCCTGCGCAAGGCGCTGGATGAAACCAGGATTTTTCCGCCCATGATGCTGCACATGATCGCCTCCGGCGAGCAGAGTGGCGAGCTCGACAACATGCTGGAGCGGGCGGCGGACAACCAGGACAGGGAATTTGAAACCCAGGTGAACATAGCCCTCGGCGTGTTCGAGCCCCTGCTGGTGGTCTCCATGGCCGGGGTTGTGCTGTTTATCGTGATGTCGATCCTGCAGCCGATCCTCGAGCTCAACAACATGGTGAATTTATGATGTTGGTCCGCAGCCGCCCTTATCCGGTCGATCCTGCAGTCAACTCGCTGGAACTCAACAACATGGTGAATTTATAAGGTTCGGGTGTCCGAATACGCTTCGCTATTCGAACCTACAAATCCAATCGAACTCGCAGGTTCGATTAGCCGGCAGGCGTAATCGAACGATCGTGGTTTAACAGTTAATCGTTGATGGTTCATGCCATCTCATTTCGTTAGGGAGTAAGTCATGCAAAAGCGTCGTCAATCCGGTTTTACCCTGCTGGAAGTCATGGTGGTCATAGTGATCCTCGGGATCCTGGCCAGCCTGGTGGTGCCCAACCTGATGGGCAACAAGGAGAAGGCTGACCAGCAGAAAGCCGTCTCCGATATAGTGGCGCTGGAAAATGCCCTCGACATGTACAAGCTGGACAACAACCGTTATCCGACCACGGAGCAGGGCCTGGATGCGCTGGTCAACAAGCCGACCGCCGCCCCCGAGCCGCGCAGCTACCGTGACGGCGGCTACATCAAGCGCCTGCCGCAGGATCCCTGGGGCAATCCTTACCAGCTGCTGAGCCCGGGCCAGTTCGGCAAGATCGACATCTTCTCCATGGGGCTGGATGGCGAAGCCGGTACCGATGATGACATCGGCAACTGGAATCTGAAGGATTTCCAATAAGTGATTGATTGCGCTGCCATCAAGCTGCTGTGGGCGAGGCTGCCGTGAGGGGCTCCTCGTCTCGTCATCGCCAAGCCGGTTTCACCCTGCTGGAAGTATTGCTGGTGGCCATGCTGATGGGGCTGGTGGCCACTGCCGTCACCCTCAGCATGGGAGGGGCCAGAGGCGATCGCGAGCTCGACAAGCAGGCGCGCCGCTTCATGGCGACCCTGCAACAGGCGCAGGAGTATTCGGTGATGGATGGCCGGCTGGTGGGGCTGCGTATCGAGGCGAACGGCTGGCAGTTCATGCAGCGCGGGGCCAAGGATCGCAAATGGCAGGCGTTGACCGACGACAAGATCCTGGCGCAGGTCACACTGCCGGATGAGATGACGCTGGCCATCGAGCTCGAAGGGTTCAGCTGGCGGAGCGAGTCCGACGAGAAAACCGAGCAGGGTCGGGACGAGAAGGAGCGCACGCCCCAGGTATTGATCTTCCCCGGTGGCGAGCTCAGCCCTTTCGTATTGACCCTGACCCAGCAGAATGAGGACGTGCGCTACCTGCGGACTGTCAAGGCGGATGAATTCGGTCGCTTGCGACTGCTGCAGGACGAGGAGGAAGAGGAGTGAACGCCCGTGGCATGACATTGCTCGAGGTCATGGTCGCACTGGCGGTGTTTGCCATCGCGGGTCTTGCCGTGATGAAAACCGCCAGCGAACACCTCTCTGCACTCAGTTATCTGGAAGAGAAGACGCTGGCGACCTGGGTGGTGGAAAACCAGTTGGTGCAGCAGAAACTCGAAGCCAAGTGGCCCGGCGACAGCTGGGTGGAAGGGGACGAGAAGATGGCTGGGCAGACCTGGTATTGGCGCTATCGCGGCGTCGCCACCGCCGACAACAACTTCAAGGCGCTGGATATGGAAGTGCGTACTGCCCCCAAGGCCGATAGCCCTGTGGCCATGATCCGGACTTATATCAGCCGATGAACCTGGTCAACGACACCCAAATAAAGCTCCGTCAGGGCGGTTTTACTCTGCTGGAGAAGCCGATGAGGCCATCGCCAGTACCCAGGCCGCGAGCTCGGCATCATGGCCGTCAGGGTGGTTTTACTCTGCTGGAGATGCTGGTGGCCATCGCCATCTTCGCCAGCCTCAGCATGGGTGCTTATCAGGTGCTGCAGGGGGTGCTCACCAGCGACGAGGTGGCCAAGAAGAAAGAGGCCCGTCTCTCCGAGTTGCAGCTGGCCTTCACCCTGATGGAGCGGGACATCACTCAGATGGTACCCCGCAGTGGCCGTATCGATGGCGAGAACAACAAGGTGCTGCTGGCGGCATCCCGTTTCGGCCAGCAGAGCGATGACTGGGGCATGGCCTTCATTCGCGGTGGCTGGCTCAATCCGGATGGTATGCTGCCACGCTCCGGTTTGCAGCGGGTTGGCTGGCGTATCAAGGATCACAAGCTGGAGCGGCTGAGCTACCTCTATCCGGATCCGGTGATCGGCACAGAGCCGCGCATTCAGCCCATGCTGGATCGGGTGACGGCGCTGCGGCTCTATTTTTACGACAAGGGTGCCTGGAAGGAGGAGTGGACCCAGCGCAACGTGCTGCCTTACGGCTTGGCGGTGGAGCTGGATCTGGAGGATTACGGCACCATTCGTCGTCAGTTCCTGATCGGGGCCGGTGGCCAGAGGGCTGACAATGGTAATTGATCGTCGTTTTCCCCTGAGCGTCACTGAAGATGACGGCACAATTCGTCTCGTCGTCGTCAGTTCCTCATCGGGGCCGGTGGTCAGAGGGCTGACAATGGTAATTGATCGTCGTTTTCCCCTGAGCGTCACTGAAGATGACGGCACAATTCGTCGTCGTCAGTTCCTCATCGGGGCCGGTGGCCAGAGGGCTGACAATGGTAATTGATCGTCGTTTTCCCCTGAGCGTCACTGAAGATGACGGCACAATTCGTCGCTGTCAGTGCCTGATAGGGGCCGGTGGCCAGCGAGCAGACAATGGCAACTAGGCGCAATCGGGGAGTGCACGCAGCCAGACCGGGTCGTCAGGGAGGCATGGCCCTTCTGGTAGTGCTGCTCATCTTGTCGGTGATGGTGATCATCGCCAGCAACATGAGCGGTCGCTTGCAGCTGGAACTGCGCCGCACCGGCAACCTCACTGCCGGCAAGCAGGCATGGTGGTATGCCATGTCGGCGGAAGCCCTGGTGAGCAAGGTGCTGGCTCAGGATTTCAAAGACGACCCCAATGTGGTGAGCCTGGGCCAGAACTGGGCCAGGCAGGATGCTGTCTTCCCGGTGGATGATGGCAAGCTGACCGGTCGGGTGCGGGATCTGCAATCCTGCTTCAACCTCAACAGCCTGAGCGTGCCACTGAAAGACGGGGTGAGCGGCGATGACCTCGAGAAGCAGCCCTATCAGGTCAAGGCATTTCGCGCCCTGCTCAAGCAGCTCGAGGTCGAGGATTACGAGGCGGTGCAGCTGACCGATGCCATCCGCGACTGGACCGACAAGGATACGGCGCTGGTCTCCAGCTACGGTGCCGAAGATGCCTATTACGAAGGGCTGACTCCCCCTTATCTGACAGCGAACCAGTGGATGATCAGCACGGATGAGCTGAGGGCAGTGCGCGGTGTGAGTGCCAAACTGTATGCCCGGCTGGCACCCTATGTGTGCGCCTTGCCGACCGACAAGCTGGTGGTGAACATCAACACCATCAAGCCGGAGCAGGCCGCGCTGCTGGTGGCGCTTTATCAGGACAAGGTTGGTCTCGATGACGCCAAACGGGTGCTGACCAGCCGCCCCCAGAAGGGGTGGAAGGATAAGAAAGCGATGACGGATCAGATGCCGGTGCAGGTGAGCACCATCCAGGGGCTGGATACGGCGCTGGACGTCAAGAGCAGCTATTTCGAAGCCAAATTGATCGCCGAAGTCGGTGATACCCGGGCCAGGCTGGAGAGTGTCTTCGTGCGTGGCAAGGACAACAAGCTGGTGATGCTGCGCCGCCTCAGCGGTGGCGCCGAATAACAAACAGGTGTGGGTGACGGCTGATGGCCGAACCCGCTCTGAATCCGTATTGGACAGCAGCCAAAGGCTGCGCTCCCGCCCATCCCCTGGATGCGGACGGGAATGGCAGGAGAGATATTTGTGAGCGAGAGTCTGGTCATCCGTCTGGGGACCAATGCGCAGCAACCGGTCGAGTGGCTGGTGTGGTCGGCGAAGGAGGAGGAGATCATTGCCTCCGGTACCCTGGCCTCGGCCCATGCCCTCGGCGAGCTGCGGGAGCGTGCCGGTGGCCGCCCCGTGGTGACCCTGGTGCCGGGCAGCGACCTTATCTTCCGGCGGGTGAGCCTGCCGGGCAAATACAGTCGCCAGGCCGCGGCTGCCTTGCCCTATCTGCTGGAGGAGCAAATCGCCTCCGATGTGGATGAGCTGCATCTGGTGGTGCTGGGCCACGAGGGCCACGATGTGGACCTGATGGCGGTCGACAAGGAGAAGATGCAGACCTGGCTGGGCTGGCTGGACGCGGCGGGCCTCAAGAGCCAGCAACTGCTGCCGGACGTGCTGGCGCTGCCTCAGGCCGCAGACGGCTGGTCAGCCCTGCAACTGGGCAAGGAGTGGCTGCTGCGCCAGGGCCCCTGTCAGGGCATAGTGGCCGACGAGCCGCTGCTGGCCATGTTGCTGGCGGTAGAAGCCGAACCGGTCACCATCCACAGCCATACCCAGGTACCGCCGATCCCGACTGCCAACTGGCAGGCGGCAGATCCCGAACTGCCCATGCTGCTGCTGGCCAAAGGGGCGTTGAACTGTCAGGCCAACCTGTTGCAGGGCCCCTACCGGCCGCAAACCGAATACTCCCGTTACTGGTTGCAGTGGCGCAAGGTTGCCGTGGTCGCCGGCTTGCTGCTGTTGGTGGCGCTGACCCAGCGCGGTGTGCATCTCTATCAGCTGGCGGAGCAGGACAAGGCTCTCAAGGCCGAGATCCGGCAGGTCTACACCCGCATCTTCCCGGGGGAGACCCGCATAGTGAACGTGCGCAGCCAGATGGCTCAGCACCTCAAGTTGCTGGGGCAGACCCCGCAGGATGGTGTGCTCTTGTTGCTGACCGAACTGGCACCCACCTTCGCCGAGGTGCCGGGTCTCAAGCCGCAGGTGCTGCGTTTTGACGCCGCCCGGGGCGAGCTTAGATTGCAGGTGACGGCACCCGGTTTCACCGAGATAGAGCGCTTTCGCGAGCTGGCGGGCAAGCGTTTCGAGGTGCAGCAGGGTGAGGTGCGCAGCACAGAAGGCAAGGTTGAGGGGGCACTGGTGCTGAAAGGTAAATCATCATGATGGACAAACTACAAGGCTGGTGGCGCAGCATCAGCGCCCGCGAGCAGCGGCTGGTGGCAGTGGGTGGCAGCTGCCTGCTGATCGGGCTCTTCTACTGGATCGTCTGGCAGCCCATCGTCAACCGCATCGCCGAGCGCGAGCGGCAGGTGCTGAGTCAGCAACAGACGCTCGCTTGGCTGAAAGAGAAGGGGGAAGAGGTGCTGGCGATGCAGGGCGGTCAGGGCCGTCAGCTTGACACCAGCGGCACCCTGGAAGGAGTGGTGAACCGCACCGCCTTCAACCAGAAGATCAAGATTGCCCGTCTGCAACCCCAGGGTCAGGAGCTGCAGGTGTGGATCGACACAGTGCCGTTCGATGATCTGCTGATCTGGCTGGCGAGCCTCGCCGATCAGCATGGCGTACAGGTACAGGTGATCGAGGTGGCCCGTGAGAATCTGGCCCCGGGTCTGGTCAAGGTCAGACGCTTGCAGTTGAGTCGTCCCCAATGACATCCAGCGGGCTGAGTGCCGCCGAGTGCCCGGTATTTCGTCCCTGTGGGGCGCCGGGCCTGGTCAAAGCCAGACATTTTCAGTTGAGTCATTTTCTATGAAGAAAAAAGTACTGATCGCCGCCCTGTTTCTGGTGGCCTATCTCGGTTTTCTGTTGGTGAAGCTGCCCGCTACCCTGGTGGTGCGCCATCTGCCGTTGCCGCCCAACCTGGTGCAGCTGGAAGGGGTGAGCGGTACCCTCTGGAGCGGCCAGGTCGCCCGGCTGCAATATGCCAGCGAGTCGCTGACCCAGCTGCGCTGGGAGCTCAACGGCTGGTCACTGCTGCGTTTCGCCCCCGAGGTCTCTCTGCGTTTCGGCGATCGCAGCGGCCTCAATGGCCAGGGTGTGGTCGGCTGGAACGGCGCCGCCTTTGGTCGCGACATTACCCTCAATGTGCCCGCACCCTGGGTGCTGGATCGGGTGCCCATGCGGCTGCCGTTCCCGCTGACGGTGGCGGGTCAGTTGCAGCTCAAGGTCGATCAGTTTGCCCAGGGCAACCCCTGGTGTGACAACCTCTACGGCAATCTCTATTGGTATGGCGCCGATGCAGACACCTCGGCCGGCAAGTTGCCGCTGGGGGATCCCGAGATCAAGCTGACCTGCATCGATTCCCGTCTGGTGGCCGAACTCAAGCAGAGCTCGGAGGCGGTGCAGGTGATGGGCAAACTGGAACTGCAGGCCAATCGCCAGTACCTGTTCCAGGGCTCTCTCAAACCAGGCCCTGAGCTGCCGGAAGAGATGAAGCAGGGACTGCCCTTCCTCGGTCAACCCGACGGTCAGGGCCGTTTCCCGCTGCGCTACCAGGGGCGTATCTGACGATACTGTCTGGTGTTGTGGACGCATGATGAAAATAACCCCGCTTCGGCGGGGTTATTTCGTTATGGAGTTTGTATGTCGCCAACCGGCGCCGTGATCAGATGGTTCAGAAAGAGATTGAACAACTCGGCTCGCGAGCCGAGCCGCAGCTTGCCATAGAGGTGCTTGCGGTGATTCTTCACTGTGCCGCTGCCAATCCCGAGCTCCGCGGCAATCGCCTCGGTATCCAGCCCCTGCAGCAGCAACACCGCCACCTGCCGCTCCCGGCGGGTGAGCCTATCGCCCCCTACGCTTGCCATCGCCTGCTCCACAGCACTCTTGAGGCTGGCGCTGTCCGGCTGCGCGCTGCTCTGGGCCAGCAGCGGCTGGCTCTGCTGCCACTGCTGACGACACAGCGAATGTACCAGCGGAAACACCCCCTCCAGCCGTGCCAGCTCGTCACGACTGAGGGTACTGCGCTTGTCGAGGCGACCGAGAAACAGCATCAGCGTCAGCCCGTCCCGCACCGGCAGGATCAGCCCCACCTCCTCCTGCCAGCCGGTGGCCTGATAGAAGTGGTAGCGATATTCGGGAGCGAGCCGCCCTTGTGACACCTGCGCCAGGGTCCAGACACCGGCAGGCAAGCCCTGCTCCAGTGCCTGCATAAAGGGATCCTGACTGAAGTGGCTGGTGAGGTAGCGATCAAACAGCAGGGCCCGCTGATGATTGAGGTTGTCGTAGAGGTAGACGGGCCGCTGCCCCACCCCGAGCAGCAGGGCGCAATCAAACGCCACCTGCTGCTGGATCAGCCGCACCAGCGCCGCCGGAAAGGCGCTGCTGTGCAGAGCATCGACCACCTCGGTCATGCTGCGGGTCAGGGCATCAGTGGCGAATGGCTGGGTCATTGTCGTTGAGTCACGGTGGTGGATTTCCGGTGGCGGGAAGCAGCTCCCTACTATGGGTGGATGCTAGCACGAGAGTGACAAAACTGTCCTTCAGGGGACATATCCGCCACCGACCAGAACGGCGAGGATGACGGCTTTTCCCCCTGCTGTTGGAGCACCCATGATCAACCCCCACCTGCTCGATGAGCTGAGCCAGCGCGGCCTTGTGGCCCAGAATTCCGACCCGGCGGCCCTGGCCGACCACCTCGCCACCCCGCGCACCATCTATTGCGGGTTCGATCCCACCGCTGGCAGCTTGCATATCGGTCATCTGGTGCCGCTCTTGATGCTGCGCCGCTTCCAGCTGGCAGGCCACACCCCGGTGGCGCTGGTGGGCGGGGCGACCGGCCTTATCGGCGATCCCAGCTTCAAGGCGACCGAGCGCAGCCTCAACAGTGCCGATACCGTGCTGGGTTGGGTCGCCAGCCTGTCGGCCCAGATCAAGGCGCTGCTGCCCACCGATGAAGGCCTGTCGGCCCCGCAACTGGTCAACAATGGCGACTGGATGGGGCAGATGTCCGCCCTCGATTTTCTGCGGGATATCGGCAAGCACTTCTCGGTCAACGCCATGCTGGCGCGGGAATCGGTGCGCCAGCGACTGGCCCGTCCGGATCAGGGTATCTCGTTCACCGAGTTCTCCTACACCCTGCTGCAATCCTACGACTTTGCGGTGCTGCACCAGCGACTCGGCTGCACCCTGCAGATTGGCGGCAACGACCAGTGGGGCAATATCACCAGCGGCATGGATCTCACCCGTCGCCTCCATCAGGCGCAGGTGCACGGCATGACCCTGCCCCTTATCACCAAGGCGGACGGCACCAAGTTCGGCAAGACAGAGGGCGGTGCCGTCTGGCTGGATCCTGCGCTCACCTCCCCTTACGCCTTCTACCAGTTCTGGCTCGGCACCGCGGATGAGGATGTCTACCGCTTCCTGCGCTACTACAGCTTTATGTCGCTGAGCGAGATTGATGCACTGGAGGCGGAAGATGCCCAGCGGCAGGGGCGCAAGCAGGCCCAGCAGGTATTGGCGAACGAGCTGACCGAACTGGTGCATGGCAAGGCGGCGCTGGCGGCGGTGCAGCGAATCAGTGAGCTGCTGTTTAGCGGCGACGTGGCCCGCCTCGGCGAGAGCGATCTCGCCCAGCTGGCGCAGGATGGCATGCCGAGCAGCACAGTCTGCGGCGAAACCGATCTGGTCAGCTTGCTGGTCAGCTGCGGTCTGGCGAACTCCAAGCGCATCGCCCGCGAGCTGCTGGCGGCGGGGGCCATCAGCCTCAATGGCACCATCAGGCATGATGAGCAGCTCAGTGCCGAGGATCGGCTGTTTGACCGCTACCTGCTGCTGCGCAGGGGCAAGAAGCAGTACCGGCTGGTGGCGTGGGTGGGCTAGCCAGCTTCCCGACATCAACGAGAAAGGGCTGCCCGGGCAGCCCTTTCCATTGTGCGTCCCCGCCTGTCAGCCGCTTTGCATGCTGGGGAAGGTGGTGAATTCTGTCCCCGTATCGGCATCAAATAGTCAGCGGCAGCAATTCGGCGTAGTGACGGAATACATCGGGGAGGGTGGTGAATTCTGTCCCCGTATCGGTATCAAGTAGTCAGCGGCAGCAATTCGGCGTAGTCACGGAATACATCGGGGAGGGTGGTGAATCTTGTCCCCGTATCGGTATCAAGTAGTCAGCGGCATCAGCTCGGCGTAGTCGCGGATCGCCGGGAAGGCGGTGATGTGCTGCTCGGGCTGCCGGCTGTCCGGGTTCTGGATGGCGAGCTGGTAGCCGATGCCGTAGTCGGCGGCGGCGCGCAGGATCCGCTCGCTGTCATCCACAAACAGGGTGCGGGCCGGATCGAACGCCAGCCGCTCGGCCAGCGCCTGCCAGCAGTGCTGGCTCTCCTTCGACCAGCCCAGCTCGTGGGTGCTCACCATCAGGTCCAGATGCCAGGCTAGGCCGAGCCGCGCATCCTTGACCGACAGGCTGGCGGGGTGGGCGTTGGTAAACAGCACCAGCTGCTTGCCAGCCGCCCGCAGCTCGGCAAGGAAGGGGATGACGTTGGGCCGCCACTGGATCTTCTCCAGGATCTCCTGCTTGAAGGCGCGAATATTCATCCCCAGGGTCTGGCTCCAGTAATCCACACAGTACCAGTCGAGGGTGCCGCTGACGGCGTGATAGTGGGCATCGATCTGTGCTCTGGCTTGGTCCAGCGGCAGGGCGAGTCGCTCTGCGTAGCGTGCCGGCACCAGTTGTTGCCAGAGGTGGTTGTCAAAATGGAGATCGATCAGGGTGCCATCCATATCGAGCAAAACAGTATCTATCTGGTGCCAGGGCAGCTGGGTCGGCATGGGGCCTCTTGGTGTCAATATTGGGGAGGAAAACGGGGCGGCATTATAACGGATTTTTCCGTCCGTTTTCCCGCCCTTGCCCCGTGGTGTTCGGTGTGGGAGTCGTTTACTCTTGAAGCACTATTTTTTAACGAGCAGCCAACGCCCGATGAGTGACCACCACAAGAGCAAGCCCGAGCATATCTGTGTCGAGACCCTGGATCTCGACAAGAACAAGCCGGAGATCCTCAAGGCCGAGATAGTGGCCGAGAGCCGGCTGTTCAAGGTGGAATCCCTGCACCTCAAATTCTCCAATGGCGAGGAGCGAGTCTATGAGCGGATGCGCGGTGGCAACCGGGGCGCCGTCATGGTGGTGCCCCTGTATGACGCCCACACCCTGCTGCTGGTGCGCGAGTATGCAGCTGGTACTCACTCTTACGAGCTGGGCTTTCCCAAGGGGCTGATCGACCCGGGTGAGAACGCCTTCGAGGCGGGCAACCGGGAGCTGATGGAGGAGGCCGGTTTTGGCGCCAACAGCCTGATCCCCCTCAAGCAGGTGTCACTGGCGCCGGGTTACTTCTCCAGCCGGATGGACATACTGCTGGCGCGGGATCTCTTCCCCGAGCAGCGGGTCGGCGATGAACCCGAGCCTCTGGAGGTGATCCCCTGGCCGCTCAACCGGATTGATGAATTGCTGGCGCGTTCCGACTTTACCGAGTCGCGCAGCATCAGTGCCCTGCTGCTGGCCCAGAAGTGGCTGGCGGAGCAGGAAAACTAGCCCGAACGTGGGCAAAGGCAATAAAAACAGAGGATAACAAGATGCAGGAGTTGTTGGCCTGGGTTCCAGGGGTCAAGGAGATCGCCCGCGAAGCGGGACGTATCCTTCACGAAATCTATCACGGCGGTCAGTTCGAGCGTCAGCTGAAGGAGGATGCGACCCCGGTCACCAGTGCCGATCTTGCTGCCGATGCCTACCTCAAACAGGCGCTGTCGGCGCTCACCCCCCATGTACCCGTGCTGACCGAAGAGGCGGCCGATGTGCCCTTCAGTCAGCGGTCCAACTGGCGGCAGTACTGGCTGGTGGATCCCCTCGACGGCACCGGTGAGTTCATTGCCGGCAGCGGCGATTTCGCCACCCTGATCGCCCTGGTTCGGGACAACGTGCCCGTGCTCGGTGTCATCTACGCCCCCGAGTCTGACGTGCTCTACTGGGCGGTGCGTGGTCACGGCGCCTTCAAGGAGGTGAACGGCGAGACCTTGCCCATCAGCGCCATGCATCACGAACATGACCAGCCAGACTCTCTGGTGGTGGCCATCAGCCGTCGCCAGAAGCTGGAGAATCTGACCCGTCGCCTCAATCCGGCCATCAACTACGAGCTGATCCCGCTCGGTTCCAGCTCCCTCAAGTCCTGCCTGGTGGCGGAAGGGGCTGCCGATTGCTATGTGCGACTCGGCCCCACCGGCGAGTGGGATACCGCCGCTGCCCAGTGCATCGTCGAGGCGGCCGGTGGCCGTATCCTCAGCCTGGCGTTGCAACCGCTCAGCTACAACGAAACCGAGTCGCTGGAGAACCCGGACTTCATAGTGATGGGAGATCCGGATCTCGCCTGGGGCACTATCCTCGCTCACTGAGTTGGCTGACATTTCATTGCAAGACTCAATCAGGCGACCTCATGGTCGCCTGACTGTCTGGTGTGATCCGCTGCTTTATCCGGCATGCATAGGAGTATCCACTGGCAAAGAACGTGAATGACAGTGGAACGTCATTATCGAGCGGGAAGATTTGGCATGGATTTTCAGGTAATCCTGCGAACGATCATTTGGTCAAAATAAAAAAGTGAGTATGAATGTAAATTTGGATTTATATCTCGCAATTTTTCTGTTTTTTAGTTTTACACGATTATCCAATCCCGATTGAATTCCCTATCTCACTGGCTTGAGCGCGTTATGGTAGTGATATGTTTCAGTCCCTCATTTTGAGAATTAAATCCTGATAAACCACAATGTGCTCAGATTAAAACACTGACAAAAAGTGGATTGGTAATGAGTTTATCTGTAGATGTCGTCAAGGAGCTGTCTGCTTCCCAGCCAGCCGTTACCAGCACTGCCCGTTGGCGCAGTCATGATACCCACTGGGTGATCAGCCTGTTTGGCACCGCCGTTGGCGCCGGCATACTCTTTCTGCCCATCAACCTGGGTCTGGGCGGTATCTGGCCTCTGGTCATAGTTGCCGTACTGGCCGGTCCCATGACCTTCCTGGCTCACCGCGGGCTGGCCCGCTTCGTGCTTTCTTCCTCCCGTCCCCATGCGGACTTCACCGAGGTGGCCGAGGAGCACTTTGGCAAGATGGCCGGTCGGCTCATCTCGGCGCTCTATTTCCTCTCCATCTTCCCGATCCTGCTCATCTACGGCGTCGGGTTGACCAACACGGTCGAGAGCTTCATGGTCAATCAGCTCGGCATGGCGACCCCGAACCGGGTGATGCTCTCCGGCATGCTGGTGTTTGCCATGATCGCCGTGATGATGGCCGGGGAGAAAGCGATGCTGCGCGCCTTTGCCTTCATGGTCTATCCGCTGGCAGCCATTCTGGCGGCGCTTTCCTGCTACCTCATTCCCCAGTGGCAGTGGCCGGAAGTCACCGCCTTTGATGGCGGCAGCTTCCTTAATACCGTCTGGCTGGCACTGCCGGTGACAGTATTTGCCTTCAGCCACGCCGCCGCCATCTCCGGCTTTGCCAATGTGCAGCGCCGGGAATATGGCGAGCAGGCCGAGGCCAAGAGCGGCCTGATCCTGCGCAACACCACCATAATGCTGGTGGGCTTCGTGCTCTTCTTCGTCTTCTCCTGCGTGCTGAGCCTCACTCCGGCCCAGCTTGCCGAAGCCAAGGCCCAGAACGTCTCCGTGCTCTCCTATCTTGCCAACATCACTGACAACCCTGTGATAGTGACGCTAGGGCCCCTCATCGCCTTTATCGCCATCAGCTCCTCCTTCCTCGGCCATTTCCTCGGTGCCCGCGAGAGCCTCAAGAGCCTGATCGCCAAGCCCACCGGCCTGTCGCTGGCCAAAGCGGACAAGCTGGGCATCGCCCTGATGTTCTTTGCCATCTGGGGCGCCGCCGTTATCAACCCGGGTATCCTGGGTCTGATGGAGACCCTCTCCGGCCCCGTCATCGCCATGATCCTCTTCATCATGCCGGTGATAGCGGTCTACAAGGTGGAGGCGCTGGCCCGCTTCCGCCAGGGCTGGACCAACGGCTTTATCCTGCTGACCGGGTCGCTGGCGGTGTCGGCGCTGATCTTCAGCCTGTTGAAGTAACAGCGAGCTGCGGCAACAAAATGAGAGAGGCGACCCCGGGGTCGCCTCTCTCATTTCATGGGGCCAATGGCATCAACCTAGCTTGGCGCCGTTCTCCACCGCCCGCTCCGGGATGGCCATTACCACGGCGCCATCCGTCCGGTAGAAACCGGTCAGCAGAAACTCCGACTGGATGGGGCCTATCTGTTTGGGGGGAAAGTTCACCACGGCGACTATCTGGCGGCCCACCAGATCCTCCGGGCGATAGAGGTCCGTTATCTGGGCGCTGCTCTTGCGTACCCCGAGCTCGGGACCGAAATCCGCCCATACCTTGTAGGCGGGCCGGCGTGCCTCGGGGAAGGGCTCGACCCGCACCAGGGTGCCCACTCTCAGCTCTATCATCTCGAACTGCTGCCAGCTTATGGTCTGCATCTTGGCTCCTCGTTTCACACACCTTGCATTGGCCTCAGCATGCCTCGAAACGGCGCTGGCTGTCTTCGGTGGCTGGCCGCCCTGTTACGGCAAAAGGCCGTTTTGCTTGCGCCAGAGGGAAGGGGTCAGCCCGCTCTCGGTCAGGAAGCGCTCGGCGAAGGCTCCCTGATTCTGGTAGCCGCAGCGACTGGCGATCTCGCCTATGGGCAGTTGGGTGTGGGAAAGCAGGGTGCGTGCCAGCGTCATGCGCCGTGCCCGTATGTAGTGGGAGACGCTCATCCCCAGCTGCTGGCGAAAGGCGTACTTGAACTGACTCTGACCGAGGCAGGCGATGGCGGCGAGCCGCTCATTGCCAAGGGGCTCGGCGAGGTGGGCCTCGATATGGCGCTGCACCTTGAGGATACGGGCGGCAAGGCGAGGGGGAGCAGAGGAGTGCATTCCTTGCCCTTGTGCCAGCAGGTCCAGCCACACCTGCTCCATGCCCACCACCTGTCGACCCGCTGCCACCATGCGGTGCAGGAAGGCGAGGTAGTGGCGCTGGGGCTCGTCCAGCGCGATAAAGGGGCGGGCCGCCAGATCGCCGGGGAGCCAGTCGCTCTCCTGCACCAGAAACGAGAGGGCCGGATCGGCGGCGTAGTCGTGCCGCTCGCCGGGGGCTATCACGCAGACAAAACCGGGGGCGAGGCGACGCCCCAGGCCCTGCACCTCGATCTCGAGGGGGCCGTCCAGGGGGATCACCAGCTGGGCGAAGTCGTGGCTGTGGCTGCTGATGTCGCTCTGGTAGTGGCGCAGGCTGAAGGGGGAGGCGGCAGATAGCAATGACGCGGCCTGGGGCCGCGTCATCTTCAAAGAGGGATTGCTGTTTGGCATAGGTCGCAGGTATTACTCTGCGTCGAAATCTTCGATCTCTTTGCCCAGCGCTTCCATGATGGCGCGCACCTCGGCGGGGACGCTGTCCGGATGATCCTTGCGCAGATCGTCGTCGCAGGGCAGCGGCTGACCGGTGAAAGCGTGCAGGAAGGCTTCACAGAGCAGCTCACTGTTGGTCGCATGACGCAGGTTGTTCACCTGGCGACGGGTGCGCTCATCGGTCAACACCTTCAACACCTTGAGCGGGATCGAGACAGTAATCTTCTTGACCTGTTCGCTCTTCTTGCCGTGTTCTGCGTAGGGGCTGACGTAGTCGCCGTTCCACTCTGTACCCATGATTCACCTGTTCTCATTTGGCCGTGAGCGCGGATTTTAACCCTTAAGGAAATTAATGGCAATCCAACAGCAAAGCCATTTAGACGTCCAGAAGTGTTGACGGCTTTTTTGCAGTGGCGTAGTGTGGTTCACCATGAGCCAGCAATGGCGGGGATGAGTGTGGCAGAGAAACCGCAGACACAGTCCCGAGACACATCAAGGAGAGCGGAAATGACCCACAAGGCTACCCTGCCGGTACGTTGCATCGGAAATCGAGCCGGATCAATTGCCCAGTCACAAAGCCAAGGAGAGCAGCATGAGTCATAAGGCTACCCTGGCGGTACGCACCGGGATTGAAACAGACACGCAGCACGGTGCCGTGGTGCCGCCCATTTACCTCTCCAGCAACTACACCTTTGCCGACTTTGGCGAGCCCCGTCAATACGATTATGCCCGCTCCGGCAACCCGACCCGTACCAATCTGGCGGATGCTCTGGCGGCGCTGGAAGGGGGCGCTGGCGCCGTTGTGACCGGCACCGGCATGGGGGCCACCCATCTGGTAACCACGGCTCTGCTCAAGGCGGGGGATCTGCTGATCGCCCCTCACGACTGTTACGGCGGTACCTGGCGCCTGTTCGAGTATCTGGCTGCCAAGGGCCACTATCGGGTGCAGTTTGTCGATCAGGGTGATGAGGCCGCACTGGCAGAGGCGCTGACACAGAAGCCGGCGCTGGTGTGGGTGGAGACCCCTTCCAACCCCTTGCTGCGGGTAGTGGATATCACCGCCATCGCCGCCGCCTCCCATGAGGTGGGTGCGCAAGTTGTAGTGGACAACACCTTCCTCTCTCCGCTGCTGCAACAGCCGTTGTCGCTGGGTGCGGATCTGGTTGTGCACTCCACCACCAAGTACATCAACGGCCACTCCGACGTGGTGGGGGGCGTGGCCATTGCCAAGGATCCCGCGCTGGCTGAATCACTGGTGTGGTGGGCCAACTGTCTGGGACTCACCTCCGGGGCGTTCGACTCCTACCTCACCCTGCGCGGCCTGCGCACCCTGGCTCCCAGATTGCGCGCCCATCAGGAGAACACGGACCGCATTCTCGCCTTCCTGCAGCAACAGCCGCTGGTCAAAAAAATCTATCATCCCAGCCTGCAGAGCCATCCAGGCCATGATATTGCGCGCCGTCAACAGTCCGGCTTCGGCGCCATGCTAAGTTTTGAACTCGATTGCAGCGAGGCGGGATTACGCACCTTCCTCGCGGCCCTCACCCTCTTCTCGGTAGCCGAGTCTCTCGGCGGGGTGGAGAGTCTGGTGGCCCATCCGGCCAGCATGACCCACAGGGCCATGACACCGGCGGCGCAGCAGGCAGCTGGCATCAGCGCCCAGTTGCTGCGTCTGTCGGTGGGTATTGAACACGGTGAAGATCTGGTGGCCGATCTGGCTCAGGCTTTTGAACAGGCGCAGCTGGCAGAACAGGTGGCGAAGTAATGGAACAGCAGCAAGGAGATATAGCGGTGGCAACACAAGCAGGGTTGAAGCGGCGGCAGGTACACAAGTTTGGTGGCAGCAGTCTGGCGGATCCGGTCTGCTATCGCCGGGTCGCCGCTATCGTCGAACAGCAGGTTGGCGGGGATGAGCTCGTCGTGGTCTCCGCCGCCGGCAAGACCACCAACCGCTTGATCCAGCTGGTGGAGCTGGCCGATGCGGGGGATGAGGCGGCCGGTGAAGCCATCTCTGCGCTGCAAGCTTATCAGCAGAGCCTGATCGATGGCCTGCTGGAGGGAGAGCTGCAGCTTGATCTCAGCCAGCAGCTGGCCGATGACATGCAACTGATCGCCAAGACCCTGGAGGGGCAGTTTGACCGCTTCGCCCGCAACGGCCTGCTCGCCTTTGGCGAAGTGTGGTCGGCGCGCCTGCTGGCCGCCCTGCTCAGCAGCCGCGGTGATAAGGCCATCTGGCTTGATGCCCGCAGCTTCCTGCGTGCCGAGGATGGTGCCCTGGTCAAGGTGGATACGGCCCTTTCCAGTGAACTGCTCAAGGCCCGTCTGGCCGAACATGCCGGTCGCATCGTGGTGACAGGTTTCATCGCCGCCGACATGGAGGGGCGCTCCCTGCTGCTCGGGCGCAACGGCTCCGACTACAGCGCCAGCCTCTTGGCAGCCCTGGCTGATGGCGAATCCACCACCATCTGGAGCGACGTGGCCGGTGTCTACAGCGCAGATCCGCGCCGGGTGAAGGAGGCGCGCCTGCTGGAGCGTCTCAGCCTGGCTGAAGCAAACGAGCTGGCTCGCCTCGGTTCGTCCGTGCTGCACTCCCGTACTCTGCAACCGGTGGCGGACAGTCGCCAGCGTCTCACCCTGCGCTGCAGCTACAACCCGGATGAGGGCTGCACTCACATACTGCGCCGGGCGCCGCGCTCCGGTGGTGCCCGCATCGTTTCTTCGGTGGATCAGATCGCTCTCATTGAGCTGAAAGTGCTGCCACAGACCCACTATGAGCAGACGGTGGCGGCCATCGAAGCCCATCTGGCCCGTCATCGCCTCAATCCGCTCACCTTGCAGCGCCAGCCTGATCGGCGGGTGCTGCGTCTGGCCTATACCCTGGAAGTGGCGGAAGGGGCCTTCGAGATACTGCGTGACTTCCAGCTGCAGGGCAGCTTCACCGGTCTCATCCAGAAAGAGGGGTTCAGTCTGGTGGCCCTGGTGGGCGCCGGTGTCACCGACAACGCAGAGCAGTGTCACCGCTTCTATCAGTTGCTGGCGGATCAGCCGCTGGAGTTCGTGCAGGTGGCCAGAGATGGCCTGAGCCTGGTGGCGGTGCTGCGTCAGGTGGTGCTGGAGCCCCTGCTCATCGCCCTGCACAGCGCCCTGTTCAGTCGCCCGACCCGGGTCGGGCTGGTGGTATTTGGCAAGGGCAACATAGGCGGCCACTGGCTCACCCTCTATGCCCGCGAGAAGGCGCGGCTCGAACATGAGCTCAATCTGGCGTTGACCCTGTACGGGGTGTTCAGCTCGGAAGGGGGGCTGCTGGACGAAGAGGGGCTGGATCCCCTCAAGGTGCAGGACAAATTCAACCCCAAACCGCTGATCTGGCCAGAACTGCTGACCCAGCTGGAGCAGCACAGTTTCGATACGCTGATTGCCCTGGACTTGACCGCCAGCGAGACGGTGAGTCGCTACTACCCGGACTTCGCCCAGCTCGGTATTCACATCATCGCCGCCAACAAGTTTGCCGGTGCCGCCGAGAGCGAGTTCTACCAGCGCATCAAGCAGACCTGCCGCGATCATCAGGTGCAGTGGCGCTACAACGCCACCGTGGGCGCCGGGCTGCCGATCCAGTCCAGCATCCAGATGCTGCGCCAGAGCGGCGACCGCATTCAGGGGGTCTCGGGTATTTTCTCCGGCACCCTCTCCTGGCTGTTCCAGCAGTATGACGGCACTCGCCCCTTCTCCGAGCTGGTGGACGAGGCGTGGCAGCACGGCCTGACCGAGCCGGACCCCCGCGAGGATCTCTCCGGCCAGGATGTGCGCCGCAAGCTGCTGATCCTGGCGCGGGAGGCGGGTTTCGAGCTGGATTCCGCGGATATCGAACTGGAAAACCTGGTGCCGGTGACACTGCGCAAGGTGAGCACGGATCAGTTCATGGACAGGCTCAAAGAGCTGGATGACCCGATCCAGACCGCATTTGAAGGGGCGCGTCGGGTTGGCAAGGTGCTGCGCTACGTCGCCCGCTTCGAGCACGATGGCAAGGCCAGGGTCGGGCTGGAGGCGCTGGAGCCTCACCACCCGTTTGCCAATTTGCTGCCTTGTGACAACGTGTTCGCCATCGAGAGCGACAGCTATCGTACCAACCCGCTGGTGATACAGGGGCCGGGGGCAGGGCGTGAAGTAACGGCCGCCGCCATCCAGTACGATCTGTGGCAGATCTGCGCCAGCCTCTGAGGTGAGGAAAGTGGCGCTCGGATCTGGCGCTGTCACCGCAAATAAACAGAGGGCGCCCGGTTGGCGCCCTCTTGCTATGGCTCGCCCGGCCCGAACCGACTGTGGACCGGATCGTAGAAGTAAGCCTGGTAGTTGAAGCCTATCCCCTTGATGAAGGGGTTCTCAAGCCGAAACAGGCGGCGTGTATCGAGGCGGGCGAAGGTGAGGGAAGGTTTGAAGGTGTTGAGCCAGAGGGTTTGCAACGAACCGTCTTGCCAGGCGGCTTTCAGCCCGGCCTCTACTCTCTCTATGGCCTCCCGATTGGCATTGTGGGCGAAGAAGACCCGGGGCAGGGGATAGTAGAGGGCTATGCTCTCATCCATGATCAGGTCCCTGATCTCCTTGTGGTTCAGTTTCTCCTGCGGCAACTCGTTGATCCCGCGACAGAAGAGATCGAAGCGACCGCGCGCCACCATCTTGAACAACAGCTCATAGCCTTCTACTTCCTGCACCTTGAACCCTGCTTGCCTCAGGATGTGCACATCGAGCCAGCCCTTGCCCTGGCCGAGAGTAAACTTCTTCAGCTGATCCAGGGTGGTGACGCTGGCGACGGCTGCCTGCTGTTGGGGGCTGACGAAGCAGATGCGGTAGCTGACGATCCCGAGATGGATGGGGAAACGAACATAGTCGACCCCCGTCATGTCACGGTCTGAGCGGTAGCTGTCCATGGCAAACAGGTTGGGATAGTGGTTGAAGCGCAGGCTGATCCACATCCTGGCCAATGTCATGGGGGGGGCGGCTCGCAATTGAAAGTCACCATGGCTGGCGCGAGTCTTCTCCAGCGCCAGTCGCAGCAGTTCACGGTCATAGGTGACTCTGGGATCCCGTTCACTCTCCGGGCTCATGTGGGTGAACAGAGTCGGTGTGGCAGCCTGCGCTGACAGGGTCAACAAGAGGAGAAGCAGAGAGAACCAGATCATCACGACCTCCTGTCGAAAAATAGACTCTTCTGAATATAGTGGCTGCGGTCGTGTTACTGCGTCTGTGTCACCTGGCGTCAGGGCTCGCCGTTTCTCGTGCCTCCTGAGCCAAAGGTGCCCCTGAGCGGATCGTAGGTGTAGTCGCGGTAGTCAATCTCCAGCTCCCGGAGTTGCGGATTGTCCAACCGGAACAGCCGTCGCTTATCCAGTCTGGCAAAGTCGAGGGCAGGCTTGAAGGTCTTGAGCCAGAGCGTCTGCAAGGAGCCATCTTGCCAGGCCAGTAACAGTCCTGTCTGGATGCGTTTGAGGGCGTGCCTGTTCCCCTTGTGGGTATAGAAGAGGTGGATGAAGGGATAGTGGAGGGCTATGTGTTGATCGACCGTGAGCCGGGTGAGATCCCTGTGGGTTTCCAGCTCGGTAAGCAGCTCGTTGGCCCCCCGGCAGAACAGGTCGATCCGGCCCCGCTCTACCAGTTTGAACAGACGCTCGTAGTTGTCGACCTCCTGCACTCGCATGCCTGCATGACGCAAAATGGTGACATCCTGCCAGCCTCGCCCCTGGCCATGTAGGAAGCCTTTCAACTCATCAAGGCGGGTCAGTCTGGCTAGTGCCTGTTGACGCTGAGGACTGACAAAACAGATCCGATAACTCAGTATGCCGAGGTCTACCGGGAAGGGAACATAGTCGAGAGACTCGGCGTCACTGGCCGGGCGCTGGCTATCCACCGCAAAAAAGTTGGGATAGCTTCCCTGCTGTATGGCTAGCCGCAGCCGTACCCGATTCATGGGCGGGGCGGCCTGCAGTTCATACTCGCCGTAGCTGTCACGGGTTTTATCCAGCGTCAGCTGCAGCAGGTCACGGTAATAAGATGCCCGCTTGTCCTGTTCGCTCTCCGGGCTGGCATGCGTAAAAATCTCGACCGCCAGCAGGGGCTGGGTCAGCAGCAGGTTGCCAAGCAGCAACCAGAACGAGAACAGGCCATAACGGATCATGCGATGTTTCCAGACACACACTTGTTTGAGTGTAGTGTGCCCAGCCTGTTTGCCCGTGCTACCAGAACATCCGGCCGAGCAGGGGGGCGAGCAGGACCGTCACCATACCCGCTATCATCATCACCATGCTGGAGACGACGCCCTCCTCGTTACCCATCTGGTACGCCTTGGCGGTACCGGCGCCATGGGCCGAGGCGCCAAAACCGGCCCCCTTGCCGAGGCGGCTGCGAATGGCGAGCAGGGTGAGCACGCTCTCCCCCACCGCCATGCCGATCACCCCGGTCAGCACTACAAACAGCGCTGTGAGATCGGTCTGGCCGCCGATGGCGCGGGTCGCTTCCACCGCGAACGGTGTGGTGATGGAGCGCATCGCCAGGCTGCGCTGCAGCATGTCGGAGAGGTGCAACCAGCGCGCCAGCAGCACTGTGCTGCCCACTGCCATGATGACGGAGGCGACGACGCCTATCGAGAGGGAGAGCCAGTGCCGGTGGATCAGCTGGCGATTCTCGTAGACGGGCACGGCGAAGGCGACGGTGGCCGGTCCCAGCAACCAGAGCAGCCAGTGGGATTGAGCCATGTAGTCCTGATAGGGGATGTGAAACAGCAGCACCACGGCCACCAGCAGGGTGGGCGCCAGCAGCAGCGGCATCAGGGGCAGTATGCGCTTGCGACCATAGAGCCATTTGCTGGCGTAGTAGAACAGCAGGGTAAGGGCGAAGCAGAGCAGGCCGAGCAGGGTATCAGACATGGCGGCGACTCCGGCGGGCGAGTTTCAGTTCGAGGCGATAGACCCTGTCCACCACCAGCGCCGTGGTGCCCAGCACCAGAGTGGTGCTGATCAGCAAGACCAGCATGATGCGCCACCCCTCCTGCAACAGCAGATCCTGATAGTTGACCACGGCCACCACGGCCGGCACGAAGAACAGCAGCATCTCGGCCAGCAGCCAGCGGGCTCCGGCGCTGAACCACTGGGTCTTGACCACGCCTAGCAGGATCAGGACCAGCAGTGCCAGCATGCCGGTGAGGTTGGCGGGCAACGGCAGGTGGAAGGTACGTACCGCCGCATCGGCCAGCAGCCAGATGGCGGCCAGCAGGGCGATTTGGAAGGGAGTCTGGAACCAGCGAATGCAGAGGGCTTTCATGATGGGTGTCTTTCTGTGAACTGGCTCACAGTATAGAGACGGGTTAAACCTGCAAAAAATGAATTTAAATTATCAAATTCATGCCAAAAAGGCATGATAAAGGCTCCGGCCAGCATAGAGAGCACCATGGATATCCGAGCCCTGCGTTACTTTGTGGAACTGGTGCGGGAGCAAAGTTTCACCCGAGCCTCCGAGAAGCTGTTCGTCACCCAGCCCACCATCAGCAAGATGATCCGCAATATCGAGGAGGAGCTGGGCCAACCCTTGCTCAACCGCGAGGGGCGCCGCTTCACCCTGACCGACAGCGGCCAGGTGCTGTTCAATCGGGCCCAGACCATACTGGCCGAGATGCAGCAGCTGGAGGCGGAACTCGCCGATCTGCAGAGCCTGCAATTTGGCCGGTTGGCCCTCGGCATCCCGCCCATGGTGGGTCACGTCTATGCGGATCTCATCCGCACCTATCGCAGCCGTTATCCCAAGGTGGAGCTCTCCATCGTCGAATATGGTGGTCGGCGCATCGAGCAGGCTGTGCTGGCGGGGGAGCTGGATCTTGCCATCACCATGCTGCCAACCCGGGAGGGCGGTGCCCTGAGCGCGCTGGAGCTGGATCAGTATCCCATTCAGGTGGTGCTGCCGGACTTGCCGCGCTGGCGCGCGTGCCGCGAGATCCGGCTGGAGGATTTGCGTGATGAACCCTTCCTGCTCTACACCCAGGCCTTCACCCTGAGCGAGCGGCTGGAGCAGGCATGCCAGCAGGCGGGCTTCGTGCCCCAGGTGGCGGCCCGCAGCAGCCAGTGGGATTTTCTCACCGCCATGGTGCGCAGCGGCATGGGCGTCGCCTTTTTGCCCGAACCCATCTGCCGTCGGTTGACACCGGACGGGCTGGTGCTGCGGCCGCTTTTGCCTGAACTCAGCTGGCGGCTCGGGGTGATCTGGCCGAGCGATCGCTATCTCTCCCGCACCGCCGAAGCCTGGCTCGCGCTCTGCCGCGAGCAGGGCTGAAATCGTGCTCAGTCTTTGCCGAAGCGATCCGTCATGGGGTTGTAGAAGTAGGGGAGATAGTCGAAGTTGATCCCCTCGAGGAAGGGGTTTTCCAGTCGCAGCATGCGCCGCTGCTTGAGCCCGGCAAAGGCGATGGCAGGGCCGAAGCTATGGCGCCACAGCGCTTGCAGGGATCCGTCCTGCCATGCCCGGTGCAGACCGACCTCTATCCGTTTCAGGGCATCACCATTTGCCATGTTGGTGTAAAAGAGCCGAGGTAGCGGGTAGTAGAGCAGCAGATGGTCGTCTACCAGCAGGTTCGCAACGTCCTTGTGGGTCAGCTGTTCGCTGCGCAATTCGCTCGCGCTGCGGCACAAGAGATCGAAACGACCACGAGCCACCATTTTGAACAGCATCTCGTAACTCACCACCTCCACGACCTTGAGACCGGCATGGCGCAGTATCTCCACATCCAGCCAGCCTTTGCCCTGGCCAAAGGTGAAACGGCGCAACCCGTCCAGATCGGTTACCCCAGCCATGGCAGCCTGCTGCCGGGGGCTGACGAAGCAGATGGGGTAGCTGACGATGCCCAGATGAATGGGAAAGCGGACATAGGCCAGCCCCTTCCCATTTCGCCTGCTGCTGTAACTGTCCATGACGAACAGGTTGGTAAAGCTGTTGAATTGCAGGCTGAGGCGCGCTCTGTCCTTGGTCATGATGGGGGCGGGCACCAGCTCATAGTCACCAAACATGTCGCGGGTTTTGTCGAGCGCCAGCCTTAGCAGCTCTCTGTCATAGGTCATGCGGGGATCCCGTTCGCTCTCCGGGCTGATATAGGTGAAACGGGTGGCTGCCATCAGAGTGGAAGGGAGGAAAAGGCAGAGGGTCAGAAACAGGAGTCTATACATCTCGGCTAGGCTCAACGACTATCTTGCATCCATTATAGTTCGCTGTTTCCGGGTCTTGCCCGGTCGCAGGCCACGTATCTGCTCGGCGAAGAGTGCGTTCACACCGCCATCAGGATGACTTCATCAAGTTTCCCAACTGGCGACATAGCTGGCGCAGTGTCTGGTTGTCGAGGGCGCCAAAGCCGAGCAGCCAGCCCTCCAGATTTGGCTCGCCGAGGTAGAACTGTCCGAGTGGACGAAGACCTATGCCCCGGGCATTGGCGGGGTTGGTCCAGCGGGTCTCGCCGCCAGCGGGCAACAGCACGGCGCATTGCAGCCCGGCGCCGCTGTGAACCGGGGTGAGCTGCGGGCAGTGGCTGGCCAGCTCGGCCAGCAACAGGTCGCGCCGGCTCTGGTAGATGAGCCGGCTCTGGCGCAGGTGGGTGGCGAAATGACCGGCGCGGATGAAGTCCGCCGTGACCGCCTGCTGCAACTGGTTGCTGTGGCCATCAAAGGCCGCCCTGGCCTGGCAGAAGGCACTCATCAGCGGCCTTGGCAGCACCAGATAGGCGAGTCGCAACGAACCGAACAGCACCTTGCTGAAGGTCCCCACATAGATGACTCGCCCCTGGTTATCCAGCCCCTGCAAGGCGGGCAGCGGGCGCTGATCGTACTGATATTCCCCATCGTAATCGTCCTCCAGGATCCAGGCGCCGTGACGCTCGGCCTCCCTCAGCAACGCCATTCGGCGGGCGAGGCTCATGGGCACGCCCAGGGGGTACTGGTGGGCCGGCGTGGTGTAGATGAGGCGCGGCGCCGGGTGTTGCCCCAGCGGGTTGAGCCCCTCCCCATCTACTGGCACAGGGTGCACTCTGGCACCTGCGCTCTCCATGGCGGTACGGGCCCCGGGGTAGCCGGGATCCTCTACCCAGACTGTGTCACCGGCATCGATGAGCAGTTGGGTCGCCAGCAGTATCCCCTGCTGGGAACTGGTGAGGATCAGGATTTGATCCGGTTCGCACACCACGCCGCGGGACTGCACCAGATAACTGCTGATGGCGGCCCGCAGCTCAGACAAGCCTTGCGGGTCGCCATAGTTCATCCAGCGCTCACCCTGCTGGCGCCACTGCTGCTGTATCAGCCGACCCCAGAGCGCATGGGGGAAGAGGTGGGAGTCAGGCTGACTGGACGCAAACGAGGTGCCGACTTGTGGTGTGTCATGACAGGCGCCGCCTGCTGCCATCTCCTGACCACGGCGGGAGAGTCCGGCCGCCGACTGGGGCGGACGTGGCGCCGGGCACACCGCTGCCAGGGCTACGAAGCTGCCGGCCCCCACCTTGCGCACCAGATAGCCTTCCGCCTCCAGCCGACCATAAGCCAGCTCTACCGTGCTGCGGGAGACCCCCAGATCCCCTGCCAGCATACGGCTGGCGGGCAGCCGGCTGTGCCGGGGCAGATGGCCGGCCAGGATGGCACAGCGCAGGGTGCGCACCAGCTGCTCGTGCAGCGGCAGCTCGCTGGCTTGCTGAGTGGCAAACAGGGTTGGCAGGGCGGGCATGGCTATCTCCGGCGCTTGGCATAATTGGTCTGCCCATATTGGCAAAATTGGTCGGCGTGGCAAGGCCATTATCCCGTTACATTGGTGCGCAAGGAACATGATCAACCACATTGGCAACGAAAGGAGTCTGCATGTCGGAATACAGTGCCATCATCAGCTGGGAGCGAGGTGCCAGCGAGCGCTTCCTCGATCAGCACTACAGTCGGGCCCATCAATGGGAATTCGACGGCGGCGTCAGGGTGGCCGCTTCTTCATCCCCCCAGGTCGTGCCCTTGCCCTGGTCGGTGGCCGAGCACGTCGATCCGGAGGAGGCCTTTGTGGCCGCCCTCTCCAGCTGCCACATGCTGACCTTTCTCTGGCTGGTGGCCAAGCAAGGCTATCTGGTAGACCGCTATCGGGATCAGGCGATTGGCGTCATGGAGGCGGATGAACGGGGGCGTCAGTCGATTACCCGGGTGACCCTGCGCCCGCAGGTGTTGTTTGGCGGCGCACGCCAGCCGACCCTGGCCGAGCTGGAGCAACTGCACCACCAGGCCCACGAGGAGTGCTTCATCGCCAACTCGGTCAGGACCACAGTGATCACCCAAATCGTGCTGTGGCCACGGGAGGCTTCCCTATGAGCCATGTATTGGGCTCCGGCCTCATCAGCCAGGTCAACACCATCGCCACCACCCGGTTCCGGGTTTAGCCACAAGGAGCTTCACCATGAGTCATGTATTGAGTACGGGTCTTGCCAGCCCGGTGGACGCAAGCTCTTTCTTCGAGGCCCAGCTGAGATTTCGCACCGACCCGGCGGATCTGGCCGCCGATCTACTGGGAAAAGAAGAGCGCATCGTCGTCATCGACACTCGATCCGCGCAGCATTACCGGCTGGGGCATATTCCAGGGGCCGTCTCTTTCCCCCATGGATCCATGAATCCGGCGACAACGGCGACCCTTGCGCAGGACAAGGTTTATGTCTGCTACTGCGATGGCATAGGCTGCAACGGCTCGACTCAAGGGGCCTACAAACTGGCAGCGCTGGGTTTTCAGGTCAAGGAGCTGATCGGTGGTCTGCACTGGTGGCGTCAGGACGGCTTTGCCGTCGTCCTCGGTGAAGATGCGGGCGTTTTGCTGGAAGGGGGAATGACCTGTGGCTGCTGATCATCATCTGAACGAGTTCGACCAAGCGGTTGGCGTCCTCTTGCCCGACTGGCGCGGGGCCGAGTTTCCTCCCCATCAGCCACTGTCAGGCTGGGGCTGCCGGCTGGAGCCGCTGGATCCCGAGCGCCACGGACCCGCTCTCTGGCAGGCGTTCGGCACCGACAGCGGGGCCATGTGGACCTATCTCACCAGTGGCCCCTTCGCCGATGAGGCGGCCATGCAGGCCTGGCTGCAACAGTGCATCGCCAAGGCGGATCCTCAGTTCTACGCCATAGTGGACGCAAAAACGGACGCCGACAGCGGCAAGGCGCTGGGGCTCGCCAGCTACCTGCGCATCGATCCCCAGGCTGGCAGCATTGAGGTGGGCTGGCTGCACTTCTCGCCGGCCCTGCAACAGTCGCGGCTGGCGACGGCGGCCATGGCGCTGATGATGGCCAACGCCTTTGCCCTCGGCTACCGGCGCTACGAGTGGAAGTGCAATGCCCTCAACAAGCCCTCCTGGCGGGCGGCGCTGCGGCTCGGTTTCAGTTATGAGGGGACATTTCGCCAGAACAGGGTAGACAAGGGCCGCAGTCGGGATACCGCCTGGTTCTCGGTGATCGACAGCGAGTGGCCCGCCCAGCAGGCGTGTTTCGCGCGCTGGTTGGCAGAGGAGAACTTCGATGAGGCTGGCAGGCAGCGGCTGCGGTTATCCGATCTGACCACCGCCTGTCATGGGAAAGCCGAGTGACATGCAGAGGCTCAGGGCCGGCCTGGGCCTCTCTTTTTGACTAGTCCCCCTGGTGTTCACCAATCGGGGCCGCAATCCATTTCATCAGCGTCAGCATATCTTGCGGCGCCACCCCGACCGAGAGGCCGCGTTTGCCGCCGCTCACCAGGATCTCGTCAAACGCCATGGCGGAGTCATCGAGCACGGTTGGCAGCAGCTTCTTCTGGGCCAGCGGGCTGATGCCCCCCACCTTGTAACCGGTCAGCTTCTCGGCCTCCGCCGGTGTCATCATCTCCACCTTTTTCAAACCCGTGGCCTTGGCCAGCTGTTTGAGACTGCACATGCCGGATGAAGGCACTATGGCCACCACTGCCTGCTTGTCATGATGGGCGATCAGGGTCTTGAACACCTGGGCTTCCGGCAGGCCGAGCCGGGTCGCGGCGTGCTTGCCGAAATCGTCGTGAGCATCGCACTCATAGGGGTAGAGCTTGTGGGGTATCTTGAGCTTTTTCAGCAGGTTGATGGCAGGAGTCATGGTGGTTGCCTTGAGTCAAAACAAGGCCAAACAGTCTGCTCCCGCGAGTCGATGGATGCAAGCCACCGCTGGTCTGTTCTGATGAGTGCCGAGGTTTCGTCAGAAGGGAAAGGTGCAGTATGTCTGACTGTAAGGTGTTGAGCTTGACGCCCACTGAGATCCGGTTTCCCGTGTGCAATGAGCACAAGATAGCGCCATAAAAAAGGGGAACCGCAGTTCCCCTCATCATGAGTTGCCAATAACAGCGTTATCGCAGCAGCAGAACGGATGCCTGCGTGGTTTTCACTATGCCAGTGGTGGTACTGCCCACGATGAATTGCCTGATCCGTGAATGACCGTAAGCCCCCATGACGATAAGGTTGATCCCCATCTCGGTGGCATACTGACAAATCCCGGAGACAACCTCTCCCTGAAGCAGTTTGGCTTCGACCCTGATGCCGCCACTCTTCAATACCTGTTTGGCCTGCGCCAGCTGACGCTCGTGCTCGTCACTCGGCTCGGCGACCATCACCAGGTCACATTCAAGTCCTTTGAGCAGGGGACTGCTTGCGATCAACTCCAGCACCTTTTTGGCGGTCGGGCTGGCGTCATAGGCAAACAGGAAGCGGTCTGGTGCCTCAAATCCCGGCTGCACCACCATGATGGGATTGGCCAGGGTGCGGATGACGTTCTCGATATTGCTGCCAATCAGGTCGTGATCATGGGAGTGGGTCGTCCCTCTCTTGCCCATGATCATCATGCGCATCCCGGGTGACAGCGCCTGGGCAGCCTCCACCAGTTGCCCGTGGCGTTGCAGGGTATCGACCTCTGTCATCCCCAAGCCAGTCAGGTACGCCTGGCCGCTCTTGAGCAGCATGCGTCCCTGTTCATGGGCGAGGCGGCTGCGTTGATGATCCAGCTCGGCGAGCTCCTTGAGCAGATGCTCACGGCTGCCCAGGCCAATGTTGCCGGAGAGATCGGCCTGCCCTTCAAACTCGTTCTTTTCCAGCACATGCAGCAGGGTGGCAGGCAATTCGGTCGTGGCGCTGGCCCATGCCGCTGCGTCGCACACCGCCGTCATGGCATTGGAGCCATCGATACAGGCAAAAATTCGTGTCATGGTAAATCCCTTCTTGTTATCAGTGGCCAGCCAGCAGCTTTTCAACTTCTTCGGGTTTGTCGTGCACACCGAAGCGGTCGACTATGGTGGCGCTCGCTTCGTTCAGGCCTATGAGTTCCACGTCGGTTCCTTCACGACGGAACTTGATGACCACCTTGTCCAGCGCAGTGACGGAGGTGATGTCCCAGAAATGGGCATGGGTCAGATCTATCACCACCTTGTCCAGCACTTCCTTGAAATCGAAACCGGCAAAGAATTGCTCGGCACTGGCGAAGAAAACCTGGCCCCGCACCTGATAGGTGCGCACCTCGCCACTGCGCTCACTGTCGCTCTTGACCAGCATGAAGCGAGCGACCTTGTTGGCGAAGAACAGGGATGCCAGCAGCACACCGACAAATACCCCGAGTGCCAGGTTATGGGTAGCCACGACCACGGCCACTGTCGCGACCATCACTATATTGGTGGAGAGCGGGTGCTTTTTGAGATTGCGAACCGACTCCCAAGAGAAGGTACCGATAGAGACCATGATCATCACGGCCACCAGTGCCGCCATGGGGATCTGGCGGATCCACTCATCCATGAACACCACCATCAGGATCAGCAAGGTGCCTGCGAAAAATGTGGAGAGACGGCCGCGGCCACCGGATTTGATGTTGATGATCGACTGGCCAATCATGGCGCACCCCGCCATGCCGCCCATCAGACCCGCGCCTATGTTGGCGATCCCCTGGCCCTTGCACTCGCGATTGCGATCGCTCTGGGTATCGGTCAGGTCATCGACAATGGCCGCCGTCATCATGGATTCGAGCAGACCAACGACTGCCAGCGCCGCAGAATAGGGGAATATGATGGCCAGCGTCTCGAAGTTGAGGGGGACTTCTGGCCACAGGAAGATGGGCAGGGTATCCGGCAGCTCGCCCATATCGCCCACGGTGCGGATATCGATACCCATTGTGATGGCAATCGCCGTCAGGATGACGATGCAGAGCAGCGGGGAGGGCACCAGCTTGCCCACCACGGGCATGAGTGGAAACAGATAGATGATGCCAAGCCCGGCTGCCGTCATGGCATAGACCTGCCAGGTGACGTTGGTCAGCTCCGGCAACTGGGCCATGAAGATGAGGATCGCCAGCGCATTGACGAAGCCGGTGACCACGGAGCGGGAGACAAACCGCATCAGGCTGCCCAGCTTCAGGTAACCCGCCGCTATCTGGAAGAGACCGGTCAGCAGGGTGGCGGCCAGCAGATATTGCAGACCATGATCTTTGACCAGGGTCACCATCAGCAGCGCCATGGCACCGGTGGCGGCGGAGATCATGCCCGGGCGGCCACCGACGAAGGCGATGACGACAGCGATACAGAAGGAGGCATAAAGGCCGACCTTGGGATCAACGCCGGCGATGATGGAGAAGGCGATGGCCTCCGGGATCAGCGCCAGCGCCACCACTGTACCGGCCAGCAGGTCGCCACGGATGTTGGAGAACCACTCTTGTCTTGCACGTTCTAGCATTCGGGATTTTCTCGCTTGTTATGTGTCCATAGCCGCACGCATCCACCAATCTGAAGTTAGATGGAGTGAGGGCATGAACAGATAGTTTTGTTGGTATTCAAGGGGTAAACAAAAGCGCTCCGGTTGGGATAACCAGAGTCTGGCGGCAGTAGCCGCTAAGGAGGGGGTTAAGGCGGCGTTACAGTCACGCCAGAGCATAAATTAATCATGGAGGCGGCATGTTAACAGCCATTGCATCCACAGGAAAGTGTGGTTGGCATCACGATAGCACTGTGTGTTTGTTGTGATAGCGGTGCCGATCACGTTGAGCCTGGCTGGCTGTATTGATTTCAACCAGTTGATATATAGTCGAAAACTGTTTTATTGGCCCGTCGTCGTATGATGGCGGCAGATATTTCAATCACCCTGATCTATGCCTGCCGTGACTCAGGCTTTCCTCCCGTTTTCCCGCCCATTGGCGCAATGATGAGCTCTGAACGAATGACATCAGGCTGCCAGTATGTCCGTGCTGAGACGGGCTGCCGCCCTGCTGCGGTTGCAGGGGATGGCGGCAGGATCGCATAATGAGCCTCCTCAACGAGCTAGGGAGCCGGGATGAAACTGGACGCAGAGATAGAGCACCTCGCCACCGAACTTGGCAAGGCCCTCGGCCAGCGAGGCTGGTTGGCGGCTACCGCCGAATCCTGTACCGGCGGTGGCGTGGCAACGGCCATCACCGACATTGCCGGCAGCTCTGGCTGGTTCGATCGCGGCTTCGTCACCTATACCAACCAGGCCAAGCAGCAGATGCTGGGGGTGAGTGACGAGAGTCTGCAGCAGCACGGCGCCGTAAGCGAGGCTGTGGTGCTGGAGATGGCCCGTGGCGCGTTGGCCCACTCGTCGGCCGCCATCAGCGTGGCCATCAGTGGTATCGCAGGCCCGGGTGGTGCAACCGAAGACAAACCTGTCGGTACCGTCTGGTTCGCTTGGGTGGAACAGGGTGGCCGCCATCACTCCCTGCTGGCCCGTTTCGACGGTGACCGGCGTCAGGTACGCCAGCAGGCGGTCAGACAGGCCTTGTCCGGACTCTTGGCCCTGCTCAGATAAATTGGGCTTGATACTGTATGAATAGACAGTATACTTAGCCCAACTTCACTTATTACTCACGATTTCCAGCGGAGATTGGCATGGATCAGAACAAACAGAAGGCACTGGCGGCTGCGCTGGGTCAGATTGAAAAGCAGTTCGGCAAAGGCTCCATCATGCGTCTGGGCGACAGCAAGACCATGGATATCGAAGCCATTTCTACCGGTTCCCTCTCCCTGGACGTGGCGCTGGGTATCGGCGGTCTGCCGTGCGGCCGTATCGTCGAGATCTATGGCCCGGAATCTTCCGGTAAAACCACCCTCACCCTGCAGGTGATTGCGGAAGCCCAGAAGAAAGGCAAGGTCTGTGCCTTTATCGATGCGGAGCACGCCCTCGACCCCATCTATGCAGCCAAACTGGGTGTCAACGTCGATGACCTGCTGATCTCCCAGCCGGATACCGGTGAGCAGGCGCTGGAAATCTGCGACATGCTGGTGCGTTCCAACGCCGTTGACGTCATCATCGTCGACTCGGTGGCCGCTCTGACGCCGAAAGCAGAAATCGAAGGCGAGATGGGTGATTCCCACGTCGGCCTGCAGGCTCGTCTGATGTCCCAGGCGCTGCGCAAGCTGACCGCCAACATCAAGAACGCCAACTGCCTCTGTATCTTCATCAACCAAATCCGGATGAAGATTGGTGTCATGTTCGGCAGCCCGGAAACCACTACCGGTGGTAACGCGCTCAAGTTCTACGCCTCAGTGCGTCTGGACATCCGTCGCATCGGCGCCATCAAGGAAGGTGACGAAGTGGTCGGTAACGAGACCCGCGTCAAGGTGGTCAAGAACAAGGTTGCCCCTCCCTTCAAGCAGGCTGAATTCCAGATTTTCTATGGTGTCGGTATCTCCAAGGAAGGCGAGCTGGTGGATCTCGGCGTCAAGCACAAGCTGATCGACAAGGCCGGTGCCTGGTACAGCTATAACGGCGAGAAGATAGGTCAGGGCAAGGCCAACGTGATGAAGTTGTTCACCGAGAACAAGGTGATGGCGGCCGAGGTGGAAGCCAGACTGCGTGAGTTGCTGCTCTCCGGTGATGCGCCGGCCGAGACGCCGGTCGTGGCGGATGCCGACGAGCTCGAAGCCGAAAGCGAACAAGAGTTCGAATAACAGTGAGGCCGGGCTAACCCCCGGCCTTGTCATTTATGACTGATATACCTAACTGCGAACCCACTGAACCCTCCTTCGAAGAGCTGTTTGCTGCCGCCCGCGCTTTTGCCATGCGCAGTCTGGCTCGCCGCGAGAGCGCCGAGTCTGAACTGGCCAACCGGCTGCGCCAGCAGGGCTTCAACGAAGATGTCGCCTGCGCTGTCGTCGACTACTGCCGCGGGTATAACTGGGTCAATGACGAGCGCTATGGCGCCATGGCGGTGCGATCTGGTGCTGCCAAGGGTCATGGTCCCATCAAGATCCGCTTTGAGCTGCGCCGCAAGGGGCTGGACGATGGCCAGATAGAGGCCGCGTTTGATCAGCCTGAACTGGACTGGTTCGAGCTGGCTCTTGCCCTGCTTGAGCGACGAGCCAGAGCCAGCGATCTGGGCGACTTCAAACTGCGGATGAAGTGGCTCAAGTATCTGCTGGGACGCGGGTTTAATCAGGATCAGGCCCGTTATGCCATCGCGACCATGATGGAGAGCGAAACTCAAGACGATTGATCTGGAAGCAGCATGCAATCAGGCGTGCTGATTGTGTATACAGGTCTGGTTCCTGCATTGTTCCGGGTGATCGCCAGTCAGCCCATGAGGCCACAGGTCGCGTCACATCAAGCCACCAAGCGGTGCACAGTTCGAACGGCAGGCCCACGTCCGCGTATTGAGGGTTGGTTCCTTTTTTCTGTAGGCTCACCACCCGTTTTGCCACGAATATTCCCCCGCGTGTGGCCGTATTTTCTCTGCAAAAACGGCTTGTCTGCCCCCATTGCCCGCCAACACACATTTATGTGCACTTTTTCACCCGTGACAGACCGGCACGTTTTACTTTACCCCGCAGAAAACTTACATTAATGCGGTTAAAAGTCCGTATTCGAATCAAGCAGGATTTTCCATGTATATGTCCACGTCAGAGATACGCGCTGCGTTTCTCGAGTATTTCCGCTCCCAGGGGCACCAGGTTGTCTCTTCCAGCTCGCTGGTACCGCATAACGACCCGACCCTGTTGTTTACCAACGCAGGCATGAACCAGTTCAAGGATGTGTTCCTTGGTGCAGACAAGCGTGCCTACAATCGGGCAACCACTTCCCAGCGTTGCGTCCGTGCCGGTGGTAAACACAATGACCTGGAAAACGTCGGCTATACCGCTCGTCACCACACCTTCTTCGAAATGCTGGGCAACTTCAGCTTCGGTGACTACTTCAAGCAGGACGCCATTCGTTTTGCCTGGGAATTCCTGACCGGTACTCTCCAGCTGCCCAAAGAGCGCTTGCTGGTAACCGTGTATGAAACGGACGATGAAGCCTTCAACATCTGGGCAAACGAAGTGGGTGTGCCGGTCGAGCGCATAGTGCGCATCGGTGACAACAAGGGGGCAGCCTTTGCTTCCGATAACTTCTGGCAGATGGGTGATACAGGTCCGTGTGGCCCCTGCACCGAGATCTTCTATGACCACGGCGATCACATCTGGGGTGGTCCTCCCGGTTCACCGGAAGAAGATGGCGACCGTTTCATCGAGATCTGGAACGTGGTGTTCATGCAGTTCAACCGTCAGGCTGACGGCACCATGGAACCGCTGCCCCGTCCGTCCGTGGATACTGGCATGGGTCTGGAGCGTATCTCCGCCATCATGCAGGGCGTGCACTCTAACTACGAAATCGACATCTTCCAGGCGCTGATCAAGAAAGCGGCCGAGATCGTCGGTACTACCGATCTCAGCAATCAGTCCCTGCGCGTCATTGCCGACCACATCCGCTCCTGCGCCTTCCTGATCGCTGACGGCGTCATGCCGTCCAACGAAGGTCGTGGCTATGTGCTGCGCCGCATTATCCGTCGCGCCGTACGTCACGGTCGCAAGCTGGGTGCCACCGATGTCTTCTTCTACAAGCTGGCTGCCGAACTGGCCGTGCAGATGAAAGACGTGGGCGCCGAACTGATCGCCCAGCTGCCGCTGGTCGAGCGCGTGCTGCGCATCGAGGAAGAGCAATTCGTCCGTACGCTGGATCGCGGCCTGCTGCTGCTGGAAGACGTGCTGACCAACCTGGGTGATGCCAAGGTCATACCTGGCGAGGTGGTGTTCAAGCTGTATGACACCTACGGTTTCCCGGCTGACCTGACCGCCGACGTGGTGCGCGAGCGCGAGATCGGCATCGACGAAGAGGGCTTCAATGCCGAGATGGAGAAGCAGCGTGCCCGCGCGAAAGAGGCCTCCAGCTTCGGTGTGAACTACAACGAGGTGCTCAAGCTGGACTTCGAGACCCCGTTTACCGGTTACAAGCAGCTGAGCCAGAAAACCAGCGTCGTCGGCATCTACAAGGATTGCGTCGAAGTGAATGGCCTCATCGCCGGTGAAGAAGCCGTCGTGGTACTGGCCGAGACTCCCTTCTACGCCGAGTCAGGTGGTCAGGTGGGTGATTGCGGTGTGCTCAAGGTAGATGACGGCATCTTCGCCGTGACCGATACCCAGAAAGCGGGCAAGGCCATCATTCACAAGGGTTATCTGGAGCTGGGTACCCTGGAGAAAGGCGCCCTGGTCGAAGCCGTTGTCGATGGCGAGCGTCGTCAGGCTGTGGCCCTGAACCACTCTGTGACTCACCTGCTGCACGCAGCCCTGCGCCAGGCGCTGGGGGATCACGTGACTCAGAAAGGGTCTCTGGTGGGGGCTGAGCGCATGCGCTTCGATTTCTCTCACTTCGAAGGACTGAGCATGGCGACCATTCGTCGGGTCGAGGAGCTGGTCAATGCCCAGATCCGTGCCAACCACGACATCGCTACCCAGGTAATGGATCTGGAAGCGGCCAAGTCGGCCGGTGCCATGGCGCTGTTTGGTGAAAAATATGAAGACGACGTGCGCGTAGTGCGCATGGGCGACTACTCCACCGAGCTGTGCGGCGGTACTCACGCCAAGCGTACCGGTGACATCGGCTTCTTCAAGATCATCGCCGAGAGCGGCATTGCCGCCGGTGTGCGTCGCATCGAAGCCGTGACCGGCAAGGGCGCCATCGATTTCATGCACCAGATGGGTGAGCAGATCGAAGAGGCAGCGGCTCTGGTGAAGGGGGATCAGTTCTCCATCGCCGATAAAGTGCGCCAGATACTGGACAAGTCCAAGATGATGGAGCGCGAG
Source organism: Aeromonas sp. 5HA1 (assembly GCF_029237245.1). Lineage (NCBI taxonomy): Bacteria > Pseudomonadati > Pseudomonadota > Gammaproteobacteria > Aeromonadales > Aeromonadaceae > Aeromonas > Aeromonas sp. 5HA1. The sequence goes on along the minus strand of NZ_JAACFW010000015.1, from coordinate 73,359 downwards.
CTGGAGCAGCTCAAGGCCAAGCTGGCCGCCCAGGCTGGTAGCGACCTGTTGAGCCAGGTGATCGAGATAAACGGTCAGAAGGTGCTGATAGCGGCGCTGGAAGGGGCGGATCCCAAGTCACTGCGTGGCATGCTGGATGAGCTGAAAAACCGGATGAAGTCCGGTGTCGTGCTGTTGGCAACCAGCAGCGATGACAAGGTCAACCTGATCGCCGGCGTGACCAGCGATTTGACCGGCAAGGTCAAGGCCGGTGAGCTGGTCAATCTGGTGGCCCAGCAGGTGGGTGGCAAGGGTGGTGGTCGTCCTGACATGGCTCAGGCGGGTGGCACTCAGCCGGAAGCTGTGCCTGCGGCACTGCAATCCGTTCACTCCTGGCTGGAAGAGCGCCTGTAAAAGGGCGAGGTGATCTGTGGCACTCTATGTACAGAAGTACGGCGGCACCTCGGTCGGCACGCTGGAGCGGATCGAGGCGGTGGCTGAACGGGTTCAACTGACCCGCGCCCAGGGACACGACGTGGTGGTAGTGGTCTCTGCCATGTCGGGGGAAACCAACCGGTTGCTGGGTATGGCCCAGCGGCTGGATCCTGATGCCAACCGGCGCGAGATGGATGTGCTCGTCTCCACCGGTGAGCAGGTCACCATAGCGCTGCTGGCGATCGCGTTGAACAAATGCGGTTGCGCTGCGGTCTCTATGACCGGCGATCAGGTACGCATTCATACCGACTCCGCCTATGGCAAGGCACGTATCACCCACATCGACACCGAACAGGTTCAGGCTGAACTGGGGGCGGGCAAGGTGGTGGTGATCGCCGGTTTCCAGGGCCGTGATGAGCACAATGCCATCACGACCCTGGGGCGCGGTGGTTCGGATACCACGGCAGTGGCGGTAGCCGCAGCCATCAAGGCCGATGAATGCCAGATCTTTACCGATGTGGATGGGGTCTATACCACGGATCCGCGCATCGAGCCCAAGGCGCGTCGTCTTTCCACCATCACTTTCGAGGAGATGCTGGAGATGGCGAGCCTGGGGGCCAAGGTGCTGCAGATCCGTTCGGTGGAGTTCGCGGGCAAGTACCGCGTACCACTACGGGTGCTGTCGAGCTTTGTCGATGGAGAGGGAACCTTAATCACATATGGAGGTGAGAGGATGGAAGCTCCCCTGGTATCCGGGATAGCCTTCAATCGCAACGAGGCCAGTCTGACCATTCTGGGTGTGCCGGACAGGCCCACAGTTGCGGCGCAGATCCTGAATCCGATCAGCGACGCCAACATAGATGTCGACATGATAGTGCAGAACACGCTGGGGGATGGCACAGCCGACTTCACCTTCACGGTGAATCGCGATGACTATCGCCGGGCGCGCGCCTTGCTGGAGGAGACCGCCAGCGAACTGGGGGCCGCCTGCGTGCAGGGCAACGGCGAGATAGCCAAGGTGTCCATTGTCGGTGTCGGCATGTGGAACCACCCCGGTGTCGCCCGCACCATGTTCAAGGTATTGGGCGAGGAGGGGATCAACATGCAGTTGATTTCCACCTCTGAAATCAAAATATCCGTGGTGATTGACGAGAAGTACCTGGAGCTGGCCGTGCGCGCCTTGCACGCCGCTTTCGGGCTGGATAATGAGCCTCATGAGCAGCCCTTGGGGAACAATCCCTGATTGATTTAGTTTCAACCATTTACCATATCGGTATCTTTGTAAGATAATGTCGCATATCGATATAAATACAAAACAGGATACAGGAGCAAGCGAATGCTTATTTTGACTCGTCGTGTAGGGGAAACCCTGATGATTGGTGACGAAGTGACTGTCACCGTACTGGGCGTTAAAGGCAATCAGGTTCGTATCGGTGTTAACGCACCGAAAGAGGTCTCCGTACACCGTGAAGAGATCTACATGCGGATACAGGCCGAGAAAGTGCCGGGCCAACCGAATTTCTAAGCCGCATCGATAGCTGCTTTAAGGCGACACTGGTTGTGTCGCCTTTTGTTTTTTTGCGCGTCTGAAATGGCCCTGCAAGGCACTAAACTGTGGGGTAAGTGCCGATATTGTTTGAATATTCCACGCTTTGTCCAAATGCTGAGCGAACACGCTTTTTTCTCCAAAAAAGTGTTTGACTAAAAATCCCTGTGAAGTATTATCAGCCCCGCAAACGGAGAGGTGGCCGAGAGGCTGAAGGCGCTCCCCTGCTAAGGGAGTATGCGGCTTATACCCGCATCGGGGGTTCGAATCCCCCCTTCTCCGCCATTTGCGCCCGTAGCTCAGCTGGATAGAGTACCTGGCTACGAACCAGGTGGTCGGAGGTTCGAATCCTCCCGGGCGCACCATATTAAGACTCAAGCAAGAGTCATGTGTTGACCATCAGCAAGTCGACACTTTGGAAAAGGCTTACTGATAAGTAGGCTTTTTTTATCGTTTTAAATCAGGGCGCCCGTAGCTCAGCTGGATAGAGTACCTGGCTACGAACCAGGTGGTCGGAGGTTCGAATCCTCCCGGGCGCACCATTTAAAACGGAATCAAAAGTTTGTGAGCGCCCGTAGCTCAGCTGGATAGAGTACCTGGCTACGAACCAGGTGGTCGGAGGTTCGAATCCTCCCGGGCGCACCATTTTGAGCAGTACCAAAAGTTGATGAGCGCCCGTAGCTCAGCTGGATAGAGTACCTGGCTACGAACCAGGTGGTCGGAGGTTCGAATCCTCCCGGGCGCACCATACAGACAGCCTCGACTCATGTCGGGGCTGTTTTTTTATGTGCCTGATCTGGCCAGACAGCCCTTGATGCCTGGCAACATGACCAATCGCCCCCTTTCTCTCCTCATCTATGGGTTTCCACCCGGCCTCATCCCTGCGTTCACCTCGTCCCCCTGAATACCTTGCACCCTAGCGCCATTCTGCATTCCTTTGCCAAATAGCGGGATGAGCCAAGCCGATGGGCAAGCGTGGCTGGCTCGACGTGACGAGATCCGTAGCTGCGGCCAATAAAAAAGGATGCCGCAGCATCCTTTTTCCCACACCTGTTCAGAGACTCAGCTTTTCAGCCATTTGCGAATGCGGTTGGCATCGCCGATGGGGGTGCGCTTGCCCACAGAGTTGAGCAGTACTATGGCCAGCTCACGGCTGTCGGGTTTGGCGCGCATCACCAGACAGCGGCCTGCCTCATCGGTGAAGCCCGTTTTGGAGAGGCGCACACCCCAGTCAGGGTTCTTCACCAGCGGGTTGGTGTTGTTGAACATCAGGCGATAGGCGGGGGTACTGAAGCGCATATCCCGGTTTGCATCCTGAGTGAACTGGCGGATCAGTGGCTGGCGATAAGCGGCGGAGACGAGCTTGGCCAGATCCTGGGCGGTGGAGACGTTGCGCGTCGACAGGCCGGTGGAGTCGTGGAAGCGGCTGTTGCGCATGCCAAGCTGTCTGGCTTTGTTGTTCATGGCGCGGATGAAGGCCTGGCGGCCGCCGGGATAGTGGCGTGCCAGGGCCGAAGCCATGCGGTTTTCGGAGGACATCAAGGTCAAATGCAGGGCATCACGGCGCGTCACCTTGGTGCCGAAACGGATGCGTGAATAGGTATGCTTGACGTTGTCCCTGTCATTCTGATCTATGGTCAGGGTCTGGTTGAGGCTCTGTCGCCCCTCCAGTACCACCAGCGCCGTCATCAGCTTGGTCAGCGAGGCGATTGGCCGAACCTGGGTGGCGTTCTTCTGATACAGAGTCTTGCCCGTGTTGACGTCCACTACAAGGGCACTGCTTGATCGCAGTTGCAGTTTGGCCGGGTTGGGGGCAGCCAATGCTGCTGGCAAACCCAGCAGTCCAACCAATGCATATACCAGCGCCATTGCGCTAACCCGACACCGCATACTACCGACTCCGTTTACATCGAAAAAAAAGGCGCTAGATTCACGCATTTTTACTCTGGTTTTACAAGGGTGCCCGTGGGAATTCGCCACTATTTTGGTAAAAAAAGAGCCATCTTGCGATGGCCCTGTGTGTTTGACTCAATCCCGTGGGAGAACGGTTTTGCGTTTGCTCAGCCAGCGCCAGAGAAGGGCGACAATGCCCCCCAGCAGGAGCACCAGCGGCAGGTAGAGAATGATGCTGAGAAACTGTGACTCATACTGGGCGGCTAGCTTGGTGTGGCTCAGATAGTAACCCAGCCCGACCAGCGGGCAGATCCACATGATGGAGCTGATCAGATTGACGATGAGAAAGCGCCCCTGGGGGATCTCGGTCGCCCCGACGATATAGGGGTAGGCAGTGCGTACGAAAGCAATATAGCGGGCGGTGATCAGGGTCAGGATGCCGTATTTGTCCAGCAGATAGAAGACCTTCTCCTTGTGCCTCTCTTCCACATGGGACAAGAGACGATGGTACATCTGGGTGTGGCCGAGGAAGCGACCCTGCATATAGCCCAGCCAGGTACCGACGAAGGTAGCCAGGATAAGTAGCGGCACTATGCTCAGGGAGAGCACATCCTGATAGATGAGTACCCCCGTGAGGATCAGCAGGCTATCACCAGGCAAGAAGGCGGTAGGGATGAAGCCATTCTCCAGCACCAGAAACGTCAATAACACGCCGCAGACCATAAAGGCCATCTTGGGATCGGACAAGGTCACCAGATCCTGATGCATAAAGGCGTGAGCCAGTTGGTAAAACTGCTCCATTCTTGCAAACTCCGCAGGTTAGCTGGGTTGATCGAGCAAAGGCATGGCGATCACCTTGTCGATGCGCAGACCATCCATGTCAACAATTTCCAGTTGCCACTGTTCCAGTGTGACCAGATCTCCGATCCTGGGAACACGGCCAAGGAGCAGCATAATAAGCCCTCCGAGGGTATGGTAGTGATGTTTTTCTTCTTCCGGCAGTTGAGCCAGTCCCAGGCAGTCTTTCAACTCCGGTAGGGGAATGAGGCCGTCCAGCAGCCAGCTGCCGTCGGCTCGCTGGAATGCCCAGTTATCTTCACTGTCTTCCTGCTGAAAATCGCCTGCCAGCGTCTCCAGCAGATCCTGCTGAGTGACCAGCCCCTGCAACTCGCCATATTCGTCCACTACCAGCACCATGTGCTCGGCGTGGGTGCGAAAATGATTGAGCAGCTCGAGTCCGTTGAGGGTCTCCGGCAACAGGCTGCCATCCTGGGTCAGGGCCGCCAGATCGATGGGCTCCCCCTTGATGTAGGCGTGCAGCACCTTGCTGACGTTGATGATGCCCACCAGATCGGAAAGGCTGCCGTCACAGACAGGGAAGCAGCTGTGGCGATACTCCACCAGTCGCTGCAGGTTCACCTCCAGTGGCAGCGCGAGATCCAGATAACGGATGTCGCTGCGCGGCACCATCAGGGAGGCCAGACTGCGTTCGTCGAGACGAAACACGTTGCGCAGCATAGTGTGTTCATGATCTTCGATGACCCCGGCTTCCGAGCCCTCCGCCAGCATGGCGTGGATCTCCTCCTGGGTCACGTTGGCACCACCATCCTGCTTGGCCCTGAGAATACGCAGGCTGGCGTTGGTGGAGGCCGACAGCAGCCAGACGAAGGGGCGGGTGACGGCAGCCAGCCACATCATGGGGCGCGCGACCAGACAGGCGAGGCGTTCGGCGTTGAGCTGACCGAGGCGTTTGGGCACCAGTTCACCGACAACGATGGAGAGGTAGGTGACGATGACGATCACCAGCACGGTCGCAAGCATGCTGCTGCTCTTGGCGGCCATGCCCCACTCCTGCAGCCAGAGCGCCAGCGGTTGGGCCAGCAGTGACTCGCCGTAGATGCCGTTGAGCAGACCTATGCTGGTAATGCCTATCTGGACGGCGGAGAGGAAGTTGGTCGGATCTTCGCTCAGTCTGAGGGCTATGGCAGCAGAACGACTCCCTTCGCTCGCCATCTTGCCAAGGCGGGCCTTGCGTGCGGTAACAATGGCGATTTCCGACATGGCAAAGACGCCATTGAGCAAAATCAATCCAAACAGGATCAATATTTCCATACTGCCACTGCACTCCCGATAGAAAAGATCGCTGGCAGTGTAATGAATTTGGGGGAGATGCGCTTGTGAAAGCAGGTGATTTGGCTCGCTAAATTTGTATGAAAATGTGAGCAAACCCGCGGGGATGGGGCAGATAAACAAAAGCCCCCTGTGAAAAGGGGGCTTTGTCAGGACTGCAGCCGACTTACAGGGCGGCGATCTCTACCTGCTGTGCCTCGAGCGTCACCAGTTGGGCACGGTACTCTTCCAGCTTCTCGCGCTCCTTGGCAATGACGGCTTCCGGCGCCTTGGCAACGAAGGCCTCGTTGCCGAGCTTGCCTTCGATACGGGCGCATTCACCGACCAGCTTGGCCACTTCTTTGGCCAGACGGGTCAGTTCGGCATCCTTGTCGATGAGGCCAGCCATGGGGATCATCAGCTCGGTGGCACCGATCAGCTTCTTCACCGACAGGGGCGCCACTTCGCCGTCCGCCAGTACGCGGATGGATTCCAGACGGGCCAGGGACTTGAGGAAAGCCTCGTTGTCACCGGCGCGCTGGGTGTCCTTGGCATCGCACTTGAGCAGCACGTTCAAGGCCACGCTCGGCGCCACGTTCATCTCGGCGCGGATGTTGCGAATGCCGACGATAAACTCCTTCACCCACTCCTGATCCGCCATGGCAGCGTCGTCTACCTTGGCGGCATCGAACTCGGGGAAGGCTTGCAGCATGATGGTGTCGGCGTGCACGCCGGTCAGCGGCGCCACCGATTTCCAGATGGTTTCGGTGATGAAGGGGATGATCGGGTGCGCCAGACGCAGCAGGGTTTCCAGCACAGTCACCAAGGTGTGACGGGTGGCACGCTGCTCGGCCTCGGAGCCTTTGCCCAGTACCGGTTTGGTCAGCTCCAGATACCAGTCGCAGAACTGGTTCCAGATAAATTCGTACAGCACACCGGCGGCGATGTCGAAGCGGTAGGTATCGAGCGCGGTGCGGAAGTCGCGGATGGCGACCTGCAGCTGGGACTGGATCCAGCGATCTGCCAGGCTGAACACCATCTCACCGCCGCCAAAGCCACAATCCTGATCTTCGGTGTTCATCAGCACGTAGCGGGAGGCGTTCCACAGCTTGTTGCAGAAGTTGTTGTAACCGTCCAGGCGCTTCATGTCCCAGTTGATGTCACGACCGGTAGAGGCCAGCGCCGCCAGGGTGAAGCGCAGGGCATCGGTGCCGTGTGCCTCGATCCCTTCCGGGAACTGCTTGGCGGTACGCTTGCCGATCTTCTCGGCCATCTGCGGCTGCATCATGTTGCCGGTGCGCTTCTCCATCAGGTCTTCCAGCGAGATGCCATCGATCATGTCGAGGGGATCCAGCACGTTGCCCTTGGACTTGGACATCTTCTGGCCTTCTTCGTCACGGATCAGACCCGTGATGTAGACGGTCTTGAACGGGACTTGCGGGGTACCGTTTTCGTCCTTGATGAAGTGCATGGTCATCATGATCATCCGGGCTATCCAGAAGAAGATGATGTCGAAGCCGCTCATCAGCACGTCGGTCGGGTGGAAGGTCTTGAGCGCTTCGGTGTTGTTCGGCCAGCCCAGGGTGGAGAAGGTCCACAGAGCGGAGCTGAACCAGGTGTCGAGCACGTCTTCGTCCTGACGCAGCACTGTCACGGAAGGTATGCTGTGCTTGGCACGTACTTCCGCCTCGTCACGGCCCACGTAGACATTGCCGGCGTCGTCATACCAGGCCGGGATGCGGTGACCCCACCACAGCTGACGCGAGACGCACCAGTCCTGAATGTCGCGCATCCAGGAGAAGTACATGTTCTCGTACTGCTTGGGTACGAACTGGATGCGGCCATCTTCTACCGCTTCGATGGCGGTCTTGGCCATCGGCGCCACGCGCACGTACCACTGGTCGGTCAGCATCGGCTCGATGGGCACGCCGCCGCGATCGCCGTAGGGCTGCTGCAACACATGATCCTTGATTTCGGCCAAGAGACCCAGCTCGTCCAGCTTGGCGACAATCGCTTTGCGGGCAGCGAAGCGCTCCATACCGGCGAACTCGCTCGGCAGGGCGGCATCGTAGGCGGTGCTGGGGTTGCCGTTGGTGTCGACCACTTCGGCCTCGGCGCGCACGTGGGCGTCCAGGGTGAAGATGTTGATCATCGGCAGGTTGTGGCGCTTGCCCACGTCGTTATCGTTGAAGTCGTGAGCCGGGGTGATCTTCACGCAGCCGGTGCCCTTCTCCATGTCGGCGTGCTCGTCGGCAACGATGGGGATCAGACGGTTCACCAGTGGCAGCAGTATGTGCTGGCCGATCAGCGCTTTGTAACGGGGATCTTCCGGGTTCACGGCCACGGCGGTATCGCCCAGCATGGTTTCCGGACGGGTGGTGGCGACGATCAGGTGATCCTGACCCTCGGCGGTCTTGGCGCCGTTGGCCAGCGGATAGCGAAGGTGCCACATGTGGCCCTTGATCTCGCGGTTTTCCACTTCCAGGTCGGAGATGGCGGTGTTGAGTTTCGGATCCCAGTTCACCAGACGCTTGCCGCGGTACATGAGGCCATCTTCGTAGAGACGGACGAACACTTCCTGCACGGCGCTCGAGAGACCCTCATCCATGGTGAAGCGCTCGCGCTCCCAATCCACGGAGTCGCCCAGACGGCGCATCTGGCGGGTGATGGTGCCGCCGGACTCTTCCTTCCACTGCCAGATCTTGTCGATGAAGGCATCACGGCCGTAGTCGTGACGGGTCTTGCCCTCTTCGGCGGCGATCTTGCGCTCCACCACCATCTGGGTGGCTATACCGGCGTGGTCGGTGCCCGCCTGCCACAGGGTGTTCTTGCCCTGCATGCGGTTGTAGCGGATCAGGGTATCCATCAGGGTTTGCTGGAAGGCGTGACCCATGTGCAGGCTGCCGGTGACGTTCGGCGGCGGGATCATGATGCAGAAGGAGTCTTTGCTGGTGTCGCCGTGGGGCTTGAAGTAACCCTGGGCTTCCCAGTGCTGATAGAGCGCCTGTTCGATGGCGTTGTGATTAAAAGTCTTTTCCATGGTCTCGCCGTAATCTGGATGGATGGAGTCTGGTGTTGATTCGTCGTGGATCGAGGGTGGTGCAGTCAGGGCTGCGCCGGATCCGGTGCGGCAAGGACGGGCTGATCCCTCATCTCGAGGGCATGGCCTGCCTGGCGATAGTGCTTGTAGCGCTCGCGGGCTTGCTGCTTTTGCGTTTCGTCAGTGGGGACAAAATCTACCACTTGAGCGAAGTGTCCTGCAAACAAAGGTGTCTCTCTGGCCAGATTGATGAGGCGGGCGTAGCGCCGTTTCGGCGGCTGATGGCCTATCTCCACCGGCGCCTGACCGCTCTCGCCTTGCAACTGGTGCGGCACGAAACGCTCTGGTGGCAGTTGCCACAGCAGCTCGTCCAGGCGCAGGGCCTGGGCCTCATCGTCGCAAAACAGGTAGAGGTGGCCTGCGCCCCACGACTCGGCCGCCAGTTGGCAGGCGAGCCGTTCGACGGCGCTGGCCTGTGCGTCATCCTGTTCGTTCATCAGGTAAAAAGTCACTTGGCTCATCAGGTTGATCCCGTTTTGCGGTGACGGACTATTGACCGCCGAAGAGGCTGACAGGGAGTTTTCCCGCCTGCTGCTCACTGATTCAAGAATGAAACAAGGAAGAGGCGGGCCTCTTCCTTGTGGTACTGGGCAACTCCCGGGCTTCCGATGCATTCATCGAAAGGGGCAGGGGAGTTACTCTTTTTCTTCGATATCCACGCCTGCCCGGTTGAGCAGGAACTGGGTCAGCAGGGGAACCGGACGACCGGTGGAGCCTTTGTCCTTGCCACTCTTCCAGGCAGTCCCGGCGATATCCAGGTGGGCCCAGCTGTACTTCTTGGTGAAGCGTGACAGGAAGGCGGCAGCGGTAATGGTGCCGGCCGGACGCCCGCCTATGTTGGCCATGTCGGCAAACGGGCTCTCCAGCTGTTCCTGATACTCGTCGAACAGCGGCAGGCGCCAGGCGCGATCGCCAGCCTGCTCGGAGGCATTGAGCAGTTCGTGAGCCAGCGGGTTGTGGTTGGCCAGCAGACCCGTGGTGTGGTGACCCAGCGCTATGATGCAGGCACCGGTCAGGGTGGCCACGTCGATGACGGTCTCGGGATCGTAACGGTCCACATAGGTCAGCGCATCGCACAGCACCAGACGGCCTTCCGCATCCGTGTTCAGCACTTCAATGGTCTGGCCGGACATGGAGGTGAGGATGTCACCCGGGCGATAGGCGTTGCCACCCGGCATGTTCTCGCAACCCGCCAGTACGCCGATGACATTGATGGGCAGCTGCAACTGTGCCAGGGCATGCATGGTACCGAGCACGGAGGCGGCGCCGCCCATGTCGTACTTCATCTCGTCCATGCCTTCGGCCGGCTTGATGGAGATGCCGCCCGAATCGAAGGTCAGACCCTTGCCGACCAGCACTATGGGCTTGGCATCGGCGTTGCCCTTGTATTCGATGATGGCCATCATGGCTTCATTTTCGGAGCCACGGGCTACCGCCAGATAGGAGTTCATGCCGAGCTCGGCCATCTCCTGCTCGCCGATCACCTTGGTGGTGATATTGTCGAAAGAGTCTGCCAGACGGCGGGCCTGGGAGGCCAGATAGGCCGGATTGCAGACGTTGGGCGGCATGTTGGCCACGTCGCGGCAGACTCGGACTCCTTTCGCCACGGCCAGACCGTGGGCGATGGCTTTTTCACCAATGGTCAGTTCCCGACGCGTCGGCACATTGAATACCAGCTTGCGCAGCGGGCGGCGCGGCTCGGCCTTGTTGGTCTTGAACTGATCAAAGTTGTAGAGGCCCGCCTTGGTGGTTTCTACCGCCTGACGCACCTTCCAATAGGTATCCCGCCCCTTGACGTGCAACTCGGTCAGGAAGCAGACAGCCTCCATGGAGCCGGTTTCGTTCAGGGTGGTGATGGTCTTGTTGATGATCTGCTTGTACTGGCGTTCGTCGAGTTCCCGCTCCTTGCCACAACCGACCAGCAGCACGCGCTCACTGAGCACGCCTGGTACTTGATGCAGCAACAGCATCTGGCCTGGTTTACCTTCCAGGTCGCCACGGCGCAGCAGCGAGCTGATGTAGCCATCGCTGATCTTGTCCAGTTGTTCGGCAACCGGAGAGAGGCGACGGGGCTCGAATACGCCGACCACGACGCAAGCACTGCGTTGCTTCTCAGGACTGCCACTCTTTACACTGAACTCCATGGAATCTCCTACATCCTAAAGACAAAAGGCACCTTTTATTGAATAATGCGGTGCTTGTTGGGGTATCAGAGGCGGAGCGAACAGCCATAGGCTCCGCAGTTCAAACTGGTAAAAATCCAATATACGGCCCTATTTTTCAGGCATTCGACTAAAAACACAAGTTTACTTGGGAATGACTGTGATCGTTTTCCGATATTTGTTCAGGGAAACCCTGAAAACGCAGCTGGCAGTGTTATTCGTATTGCTGCTTATCTTTGTCAGCCAACAATTTATCAAGATCATCGGCGATGCCGCCGATGGTGAGGTACCGACACGCCTGGTTTCCACCCTGTTGCTGCTCAACCTGCCCAATATGGCGTTGTTGATGCTGCCTATCAGCCTGTTTTTAGCCATCTTGTTTGCTCACGGGCGCCTGTATGCCGAAAGTGAGATGACGGTGCTGCATGCGGTGGGATTCAGTCACCGCTTCGTGATGCGCTGCGCCATGGTGCTGGCCCTGTTGACGGCTGCCGTTGCGGCCTTCAACACCGGCTGGATAGCTCCCCAGGCCAAGGAGCGGGAGTATCAGGTGATCGATGAATTCAAGGCCGATCCGGGCATCTCCTTCCTGCAGGCGGGTCGCTTCATGGAGCTCGACAAGGGACGCCTCGTTGCCTACATCCAGGAGTTGAATGACAAGGGGTCTCTGCTGCAGAAGATCTTCGTGCTGCAACGCTCCCATGATGGCAAGCCGCCCTCTGTGGTGGTCGCGACGGAAGGGGTAGTGACCCTCGACAGCAATGGCCTGCAATGGTTGACCCTGAAAGATGGTTCTCGGTATGAGGGGCACTTCAGCACCAGGCAGTTCCAGATCTCCGAATTTGACGAGTACAGTCTGGTGATCCGTCAGCAGGAGATGGAGCGTTCCAACCGCAAGGCGGCCGCCAAGCCGACGGTCGAGCTGCTGGGGACTCAGGACAACAGCATGATGGCCGAGCTGCAGTGGCGTATCTCGTTGCCGCTCTCCATTCTGGTGCTCACCTTCCTGGTGGTGCCACTGGCGCGGGTCAACCCCCGTCAGGGCCGTTATGCCAAGCTGCTGCCGGCCATCTTGCTCTATCTCTCCTACTTCCTGTTGCTCAGCGCGGCGCGCTCGGCCATCGACAGCGGACGCCTGCCCCATTGGCCGGGTATGTTCCTGGTGCCCCTGGTCTATCTGCTGTTGATCGGCCTGCCGCTCAACTTGCAGGGCACCAGTTGGTGGAACGGAGTGAAAGGGCGCTATTTCAACAGAAAATCAGCATGATGCTGCAACTTAGGAATCTCGCCTGATGTTTGGCATTCTCGATAGATATATCGGCAGGGTCATTTTCATGTCGATCCTGTTGTGTGAACTGACCCTGGTCGGGCTGGCTGCGCTCATCAAGTATGTGGAGCAGCTCAGGTCGGTCGGGGAAGGCAACTACGACATGATCAATGCGCTCTATTACGTCCTGCTCTCCATGCCCAAGGAGGCGGTTCAGTTCTTCCCGCTGGCTGCCCTGCTGGGCGGACTCATAGGGCTGGGTCAGCTGGCGACCAGCTCTGAGCTGGTGGTGATGCAGGCGGCGGGCCGCTCCAAGATCAGTATCGTGATGGCGGCGCTCAAAACCGCCATTCCCTTGATGATACTGGTGGGCCTGATGGGGGAATATGTGGCGCCCATCGCCAAGCGGATGGCAGACGACGTCAAGGCTGGCGCGCTGTCAGAGGGGCGATTGACTGTTTCTGCTTATGGGGTCTGGGCACGTGATGGCAACAACTTCGTCAATATCAACGGGGTGCGCAACGATGGTGCACTGACCGGCATCACCCTCTATCGCTTCACGCCAGAGCGTAAACTGATCGATATCCTCCAGGCTCGCGAAGGCGTGTTTGAGCAGCATCACTGGCTGCTCAAGCAGGTCCAGATCACCCGTTTTGACGATCCCGCGCAGATCCTGAGCGAGACGCAGGCCCAGATGGAGTGGAGCTCCGAGCTCACGCCCAAGCAGCTTGGGGTGGTGAGTATCGACCCAGAAAACCTGCCGGTTGCCGGTCTGCTCGACTACATCGGCTATCTCGACGCCAACAAGCAGGACGCCGGGCGTTACAAGCTGGAGATGTGGCGCAAGCTGTTGTCGCCGCTCTCCGTGGTGGCCATGATACTGCTCGCCTCCTCCTTCATCTTCGGTCCGCTGCGCTCGGTGAGCATGGGCGCCCGCATGCTGATGGGGATCATGACCGGCTTCGCCGTCTATGTGAGCGATCGTGTGTTCGGCCCCATCAGTCTGGTGTACGCAGTGCCGCCGATCCTGGCCGCCATTGCTCCCAGCCTGCTGTTTGGCGGTATCTCCTTCTATATTCTGAGCCGCAAACAGTAGCGGCCTGCATAGACCAAACAAGAAGGGCACCCACTGGGTGCCCTTCTTGTTATTCATACCCTGCTCGCCAGATCACTTGTTCAGCTGCTCCAGGTTCTCCTGCTTGCTCAACACCACCACTTCGCACTCGGACCAGATGTCCTGAAAGGCGCGGGGTGCCTTGCGGTTGAACAGACACATCAGGTTGCCAAGGCCGAATGCCGCCGTCGCCAGCCGGATCAGGGCCTGGGTGATGCGAATATTGCTGCCATCCGCATTCTGAATGCGTAGTCGCCAGGCGCGCATGCCTATGGTCTGACCGGCACGGGTCCAGAACCAGGTGTAGAAACCGCAGATGATGAAGGCGAGCCAGGCGCTGTAGATCGGGCTGGTCAGCAACCAGGAAGCGTCTTTGCCTTCCGGAAGGGTGGCAGCGCCGGTTGCCAGCAGCAGATGCGCGACCCCCATACCGATAAAGCCTGCAATGATCAGCAAAGAGATGACCACCAGATAGTCATAGAGCAGAGCGCCGAGGCGGCGTAGCAGACCAGCCGACGGGTAGTGCGGGGTAGCGGTAGAGACAGGTTTTGGTGAAACGGGTGTACGCTTGGCCATCGTTTTTATTCCATTAATATGATGCGGGCATTCTATGTAACTGACCTTGCATCGGCAAGGCGTTGAATAAATGAGCAAACGAGAGCGTGCACAAGAAAAACACCTTGCATGGCATCGCGCCATTCGTATAATCCCTCGCAGTTGCCCGGGTGGCGAAATCGGTAGACGCAGCGGATTCAAAATCCGCCGATGAATAATCGTGTCGGTTCGAGTCCGACCCCGGGCACCATTAGAATTCAATGACGTAAGGCCACCCAAGCGGGTGGCCTTAAGTTTTTTCAGTGTCTGAACATTGTGTTATGGCGCCAAAGTGGCGGCATGTTCATGACTGTGCCCTGTCAGATCCCTACCAATATCAAAGACCATCCTTGCTGATGGCCTTGGATATTGTGTCAATGCTTGCCTCTCTTCACTGCTTTCTCTCTGTGTCCGCATTTATCACTGGCGCTAGCCAGGTATATCCCCGTTGTCACCTGCGGTTTTGTCGTCACCGGTCTGTCATCTGCCCTGGTTTATGCTCTGCTCTATTTCGGTGCGAGCTGGTTACCCTGCACAGCATAAGTGCGCCCTTGCTCCCATGCTGACGTACCTTGTGATCAACTCTGGTGCATTGCTCAGCCTGTATCACCACAAGATATTGATCTTAAATGATTTAGTTAGTTGGCCTGTTTTATGCTTTGAGATTGCCATGATGCTGGACAAGTCGATGCACTGCCGAGTAACAGTGGTGCAACAAAGTGAATTCAGTGTGCGGCGCGACTCATGGATTCGATATTCATATCAGGAAATGGACCCGGACTGGTGCCGGGACGACAGGGAAGGAGAAGGCAGTATGCTCAAGAGACTCGTGATGACAGGCTGGTTGGCGCTTGCCGCCTTGCTGGCCAGCCCCAGTTGGGCTGAAGAGCTGGTGGCCGCATCGGTCGATGTTGTGCAGGCAGCGGCCCCAGTGGTGGCTGCCGTGACCATCAACAAGGGTGACAATACCTGGATGCTGCTCTCTGCAGCCTTGGTGATCCTGATGTCGATCCCCGGATTGGCGTTGTTTTATGGCGGTCTGGTACGTAGCAAGAACATGTTGAGCGTACTGATGCAGGTGTTCACCCTGTTCTCGCTCATCTGCGTGCTGTGGGTGATCTACGGTTATTCACTGGCCTTTACCGAGGGCAACAGCCTTTACGGTTCTTTCAGCAAGGTGCTGCTCAAGGGGGTAACCCCTGATTCCATCGCGGCCACTTTCAGCAAAGGCGTCGGTATCAGCGAGCTTATCTATGTGGTGTTCCAGGGGGCTTTCGCGGCCATTACCTGCGGCCTCATCGTGGGGGCCTTCGCTGAGCGCATCAAGTTCGCCGCCGTCTTGCTGTTCTCGGTGATCTGGTTCACCTTCGCCTACATACCGCTGGCCCACATGGTGTGGTACTGGGCGGGCCCGGATGCCTATACCACGGTTGATGCTGCAGCCGCAGCAACGGCGACGGCCGGTTATCTGTTCCAGCATGGCGCACTGGATTTTGCCGGTGGCACTGTGGTGCACATCAACGCCGCCGTAGCCGGTCTGGTGGGGGCGTATCTGGTGGGCAAGCGTCTGGGTTACGGTCGTGATCCCATGACACCGCACAGCCTCACCATGACCATGATAGGGGCCTCCCTGCTCTGGTTCGGCTGGTTCGGGTTCAACGCAGGATCCGCGCTGGAAGCCAATGGCACCGCCGCGCTGGCCTTTATCAACACTTGGGTGGCCCCGGCCGCCGCTGCGCTCTCCTGGACCTTGGCCGAGTGGGTGATGAAGGGGCGTCCCTCCTTGCTGGGCGCAGCCTCAGGTGCCGTCTCAGGTCTGGTGGTGATCACCCCGGCGGCCGGTTTTGTCGGTGTGGGTGGTGGCCTTGTGATGGGCCTGATGGGTGGCGTGGCGGGGTTGTGGGGAGTTCACGGTCTCAAGCGCTTGCTTGGCGCCGATGACAGTCTTGACGTGTTTGGTGTGCATGGTGTGTGCGGCATTCTCGGTGCCCTGCTGACCGGCGTCTTCGCCAGCCCGGATCTGGGCGGTACCGGTGTGTGGGACTATGTCACCAACCAGGTTACGGAGGGTTACTCCATCCTGGCTCAGGTGAAGATCCAGGCCATCGGGGTCGGGATCACCATCCTCTGGTCCGGTGTTATCTCTGTGGTGGCTTTCAAGCTGGTGGATCTGATGGTCGGTCTGCGAGTCAAAGAAGATGCGGAGCGTGAAGGGCTGGATGTCACCACCCACGGTGAGAAAGCCTATAGCCTGTAACCCAGTCGTGGCCATGTGCCAACAAGAGTGCGCCGCCGGTTATGCCGGCGGCGTTTTTATGCCTGCAAAAGTAGAGTGCGCTTTACCCAACCTTTTATGCCTGCAATTTGGGCTGATCTCCGCTAAACTCTGCCACCCTTAATGGGCTTGCCCCATTTTCCCCATCATTTTCTATGCCTTTGGAGCCGCTCATGCCGTTAGTGGGACATCAACACCAGATCGAGATCCTGGAACTGACTGACAAGGGAGATGGCAAAGGACGCGTGTTCGACCGCCCCCTGTTCGTCGAGGGTCTGCTGCCCGGTGAGCAGGCGCTGGTGAAGCTGACCGAGGTCAAGCCGAACTATCTGCACGGCAAGGTCACCGAGCTGCTCCAGCCCTCTGCCGATCGGGTCGCCGACTTTTGCCCCAACACAGAGTGCGGTGGTTGTCAGGTACGCCCGCTGGCCTATCCGGCCCAGCTCAAGCTCAAGCAGGCTCTGGTGCAGAGCGCACTGGAGCAGGCCGGGCTGGGTGATACCCCGGTCAAGGCGATCCTTGGCATGGAGAGCCCGTTCGCCTATCGCAACAAGGCGCAATATGCGGTGCGTGGCTGCGACGCCGGTGCCGAGATTGGCTTTTATCGCAAGCACTCTCACGATCTCATCACCGCCGACGATTGCGCTGTGCAGGACTCGTTGCACGTGGAGCTCAATGCCCGGGTGCGCAACTGGATGCGCGAGCATGACATCGCGGCCTATGACGAGGTGAACCACACCGGCTGTGTGCGCAACCTGATGACCCGCAAGGGCTTCAAGAGCGGCGAGCTGATGGTGGTGTTGGTGACCCTGGGTGAAGCGCTGCCGTTCGAAGCCGAGCTGCTGGTTGCCCTGAGCGATCTGCCCATCACCACCCTGGTGCAGAACATCAACGATGAGCGTACCAACCGCATTCTGGGGGCCAACAACCGGGTGCTGCTGGGTGAAGGAGTGATCCGCGACAAGATCCATGAACTCGAGTTCGAGATCTCGCCGCTCTCCTTCTTCCAGAACAACCCGACCCAGACTGACGTGCTCTACTCCAGCGCCCTCGAGTATGCCGAGCTGACCGGCAACGAGACTGTGTTCGACATCTATTGCGGTATCGGCACCATCTCCCTGTTCCTGGCTGGCAAGGCCGCCAAGGTGGTGGGGATAGAATCGGTCGAGAGCGCCATCAGCGATGCCCGTCGCAACGCGGCCCTCAACGGCATAGAGCACACCGAATTCCATGTGGGCAAGGCCGAGCAGCTGATGCCCGAGCTGTACGCCCAGGGCGTGACCGCCGATGTGGTGGTGATGGATCCGCCCCGCAAGGGTTGTGACAAGGCGGTACTGCAGACGCTGGTCGCCATGGCACCGCGTCGTCTGGTCTATGTCTCCTGCAACCCGCAGACCCTGGCCCGCGACCTCGCCTGGCTGGTCAAGCAGGGCTTTGTGCTGGACGAGGTGCAGCCGGTGGACATGTTCCCTCACTCCATGCATGTGGAAGCGGTTGCCCGTTTGAGCCTGCCTGCCAGCAAGTGATCTGCCGGTATCGCCATTGATTGAACTGGCCCGATGGCTCTGATAAAAACGACTCCAAATGGAGTCGTTTTTTTATGACCGTAATCCGGCGCAACAGCCAAACAGGGAGGGTAAGCATGACGATTCGTCTGGCAAACGTGGAGGATGCGGCGGCGCTGGACCACTTCTTTCAGCAACTGGATCGGGAGACCCGCTTCATGCTGTATGAGGCAGGGGAGCGCCCCTCTGATGTCGAGGGACAGCGCCAGCGTCTGGCGGCTATGCAGGCCAGCCTCAATCAGCGGATGTGGCTGCTGAGCCTGGGCGGTGAGGTGCAGGGTTTTGCTGTCCTGTTGGGAGGGAACATGCATCGCAATCGCCATTGTGCACTGGTGGTGATGGGGCTGCGGCCGAGTGCGCGCGGTCAGGGCTGGGGAGAGCGGTTACTGCGCACGCTTATTGAGGCTGCCAGCGATCTGGGTATCAGCAGGCTGGAGCTGGGTGTCATGGCCCATAACGAGGTGGCCCATTCACTCTACCGCAAGTGTGGTTTCAGGGATGAGGGGTTGCGGCGGCAGGCGTATCGGCTGGACGAGGGTTATGTCGACGAGATCAGCATGGGGCTGCTGTTGCCATCCGGGGCGCCATGATGATGCCGGCCCGATGGTTCTGGGTTGGCAAGGGGGAATGGGGCTGAGTATCGAATGGCTCGATGAAGAGAGGAGCGCGCTGATGAAAGGTATCTTGTTACGCTGGCTGGCCCGCTACGATGCGTGGTGCGAGGAGTGGGGACTCACCCCGGAGAACCGGCGCTGCTGCATGCCGGTTCGTTATGATGAAGATGAGACAAAGAAGGCTGAGCCAGCGTGCGATGCAGAGTCTCTCAATCAAAATTGTGAGTCACGGCCCCGGTAACGCTGTTGTAGTCGAAGGAGAGGCCATCCGGATAGGCCGGGAAGCGGCCGATGGAGGCGCGCAGGGTATAGCGGCAGTTGCTGTGACTGAGTCCGTTATCGGCCTGATCCGGCACATTGAGCTCTTGCGAGATGTAATGGGTGTCAGCGTTCTTCTTGCCCTGGTCAGCCACGGTTTGATCGGTGTCCAGTATGGCAGTGAAAAGGGACTCGCAATCATCCGGACTGCTGACGGAGATCTGATCACTGTCGCCACCCGGGAAAATGGTATCTGGGCTCTGGCCTCCCTGGTCTTCCTTGGTGCCCACCGGCCAGCCAAACCGGTTGATGTCGAGATCCTGCTTACCCATGCCGCTAAAGTTATAGAGTGCCAGCGGCTCCCCTTTCGTCTTGACCGCCCAGCCAGCGTGGGCCAGTTGCACCGCACCGGCAAAGCTGGCTGAGGTGGTGGAGACAGTGCTCTTGAGCGCATCATCCTTGATATTGATGAAGCGGGGCAGGGCGGTGACGGCCAGGATCCCCAGCACTATGATGACCAGCACCAGTTCAATCAGGGTAAAGCCAAGTTTCGAGCGTTTCATTATTGAGTAGACCCATCAAATACGACAAACAGGTGAAAGTGACATGCAACTGATCGACACCCATTGCCATCTCGACTTCCCGGTCTTCGATCCCGACCGGGCGGCGCTGCTGGCCGAGTGCCGGCAGCTGGGGGTCGGCGAGTATATCATTCCCGCCGTGGGGGAGGAAAACTGGGCCCGGGTGATGGCGCTGAGCGAACAGCATGCGGGCATTGCCTATGGACTGGGTATTCATCCCTGGTACGTAGGCGCCCAGACGCTAGGGGTATTGACCCGGTTGCAAGGATTGCTGGCTGCCCGGCCTCGCGGTCTGGTGGCGGTTGGGGAATGCGGGCTGGATCTGCGCTCCCATGTGCCGCAGGAGGGGCAGCTTGAACTGTTCGAGGCGCAGATCAGGCTGGCCATGGATCATGAGCTGCCACTGATTATCCACTCGGTGCGGGCCAATGATACGGTCGCGAAAATATTGCGCCGCTTCAAACCGGCCAGAGGCGGCGTCATTCATGCCTTTAGCGGTTCGCTGCAACAAGGACAGGCATTCTGGCAATTGGGGTTTCGATTGGGGGTCGGAGGCGTGATCAGCTTTGATCGGGCCAACAAGACACGAGAGGCGATCCGCGATCTGCCGCTGGAAGCCTTGCTGCTGGAGACGGACGCGCCGGACATGCCGTTGCAAGGGCAGCAGGGGCGACCAAACACCCCCGCCAACTTGCCAAAAATTGCGCAACTATTGGCCGAGTTGCGGCAACAGCCATTGTCTCATGTTGCTTCGGTGTTACATGAATCCACTTTGCGTGCTTTCCAGATCGAAAGATGGTTTGGCAACATTTGATTAACGTCAGGTTGCGTTGTGCTGAAAGTTGCAGGGAGTAAAAATCGTTTGCGGTCTAATTTGGCGACCTCCAGCGTATTTCATGCTTATAAAATGTGACCAGCATTCTACTTTGTCTTCCTGTAATTAGTATAATGCGCACCCTTGATTGACAGCAGAAACACACAAGTTGTTAACAAGCTGGAAGGTGCTACTAAAGAGGAAGTGTTAATAATGAATTTGATAATGGGTCTGGTGGGGATGGCAACGCTCATCCTTATCGCGGTGCTGTTCTCCAGCAACCGCAAGGCAATAAGAATTCGCACCGTGGCCGGTGCCTTCGCAATCCAGGCTGGTCTGGGTGCATTTGTACTGTATGTCCCTGTGGGTCGCGATATTCTGGTGGGTGTATCTGATGCCGTTTCCAGCGTCATCGGTTATGGCCAGAATGGTATCGACTTCCTGTTCGGTGGCCTGGTCAGCAACAAGATGTTTGAAGTGTTCGGTGGCGGCGGCTTTATCTTTGCCTTCCGCGTTCTGCCCGTCATCATCTTCTTCTCTTCCCTGATCGCAGTTCTTTATTATCTGGGCATCATGCAGTGGGTGATCAAGCTGCTGGGTGGTGGCCTGCAAAAAGTACTGGGCACTTCCCGTACAGAATCCCTCTCTGCGACTGCCAACATCTTCGTTGGTCAGACTGAAGCGCCGCTGGTTGTGCGTCCTTTCATCTCCAAGATGACTGACTCCGAGCTGTTCGCCGTCATGTGTGGTGGTCTGGCCTCCGTTGCCGGTTCCGTGCTGGCAGGTTACGCCTCCATGGGCGTCAAGATGGAATACCTGATTGCCGCCTCCTTCATGGCCGCGCCGGGTGGTCTCCTGTTCGCCAAGCTGCTGGTGCCGGAGACCGAATCCCCCAGCTATGACGAAAACTCTGCTGAAGGCGATCTGGAAGACAAGCCTGCCAACGTGATCGATGCCGCCGCTGCCGGTGCATCCGCCGGTCTGCAACTGGCTCTGAACGTAGGTGCCATGCTGCTGGCCTTCATCGGCCTCATCGCCATGATCAACGGTATCTTCTCTGGTGTGGGTGGTTGGTTCGGCATGCCGGAGCTTTCTTTGGAACTGCTGCTGGGCTGGTTGTTCTCCCCGCTGGCTTTCCTGATCGGTGTACCCTGGAGCGAAGCCGTGGTTGCCGGTTCCTTCATCGGCCAGAAACTGGTGGTGAACGAATTCGTGGCTTACCTGAACTTTGCCCCGTATCTGAAGGATGAAGTACTGATCAACGGTGTGGCCATGTCAGAACACACCAAGGCCATCATCTCCTTCTCCCTGTGCGGCTTTGCCAACCTCTCCTCCGTTGCCATCTTGCTGGGTGGTCTGGGATCAATGGCACCGAACCGTCGCAGCACCATTGCCAAGTTTGGTCTGAAAGCCGTGCTGGCTGGCTCTCTGTCCAACCTGATGTCTGCCACTATCGCAGGCTTCTTCCTGGCACTGACTGCCATGTAATATTTGCCTGACACACAGGTAAAGACGAACGCCACAGCGAAATGCTGTGGCGTTCGCGTTTGGGGCGGTGACAACCGTTTTCCTTTCTAAACTAATAATAAAATGAGTCAAATCGGAGGTTATATGAATGAAGTGCTACTGGCGATGGCGGCCGGCTTTATTGTTGGCTTGTTGTTTTCTTTCCTCAAATTGCCGATCCCTGCACCACCCGTCCTGTCCGGGGTGATGGGGATCGTCGGAGTCTATCTTGGGGGCATTGCTTACTCCTGGGTACTCACACGTTTCTTCTCTTGATGCACTTTCCAGTACCGGATTTGCCAGATGTGAGGTACCTCTGAAATTGGCAAATCCGGCTTGCAAACACGGGGTATCTCGGCTGAAATAGGCATTGCCAGCAGGGTGCTGGCATTGACTAATGCCCGCTCAAGTCGGGTGTTGGCGGTCAAATGGAATTGATTGGGAAGTCGGGTCAGAAGTCGTCGACCTTTCTCAAGTCTTCATGGAACCAAGTCCGCACTTTTGTAAGAAAGTGACAGGGCTCTTGCCTTATTTACAGTCGTAGTGCCTGCATGGTGCCTGTGCATTCGCGCTGTAATTCCATTCCCGTATCCTGGGGAGTCGTGTCTTGCTGGTTGCGTTGCGACAAGCAGACGCTCGCCCTTGAGATCTGGATTAAATCGAGACTTTGGAGAATAGAATGACTGATCTGAAACTGGCCGCCCAACGCGCCCTGAACCTGATGGACCTGACCACCCTGAACGATGATGACACCGATCAGAAGGTTGTCGATCTGTGCCGCAAGGCCAAGTCACCGGCCGGCCTGACCGCCGCTGTCTGCATTTACCCCCGTTTCATCCCCATCGCCCGCAAAACCCTGCGTGAAATCGGTGCCGCCGACGTGCGCATTGCGACCGTGACCAACTTCCCGCACGGCAACGACGACATCGAGATCGCCGCGGCCGAAACCCGCGCCGCCGTCGCCTACGGTGCTGACGAAGTGGACGTGGTGTTCCCGTACCGCGCCTTCATGGCTGGCAATGAACAGGTTGGCTTCGATCTGGTCAAAGCTTGTAAGGAAGCCTGTGGCGACAAGGCACTGCTGAAAGTGATCATCGAGACCGGCGAGCTGAAGGAAGAAGCGCTGATCCGTCGTGCTTCCGAGATCTGTATCGATGCCGGTGCCGATTTCATCAAGACCTCCACCGGTAAAGTGCCGGTCAATGCGACCCCGGAAGCGGCCCGCATCATGATGGAAGTGATCAAGGCCAAGAACCCGAAAGTCGGCTTCAAGCCGGCCGGTGGCGTAAAAGATGCCGCTGTCGCGGGTCAGTACCTCGCCATGGCCGAAGAGATCCTGGGCAAAGACTGGGTATCCGCCCGCACCTTCCGCTTTGGTGCATCCAGCCTGTTGGCCAGCCTGCTGGCCACGCTGGGGCATGGCGACAAGCCTGCCAACACCAGCGGTTACTAAGTTGATGAGAGGGCGAGCCTGGCTCGCCCTGTTATGCCCCCGCCAGACGGCGTGCGGGCAGGGATAACGGCTTAGGTAACGCCAGCAATGGCGGAGGGAATGAAAGATGTTTTTGCCTCAAGAAATTATTCGCAAGAAGCGCAACGGTGAAGCGCTCAGTACCCAAGAGATTCAATTCTTCGTTCAGGGCATTACCAACAACACCATAGGCGAGGGCCAGATTGCGGCGCTGGCGATGGCGGTTTACTTCAAAGACATGACCATGGATGAACGGGTCGCCCTGACCTGCGCCATGCGTGATTCCGGCATGGTATTGAACTGGGAGCACCTCAATCTGGGGGGCCCCATTGTCGACAAGCACTCCACCGGTGGCGTGGGTGATGTGGTCTCCCTGATGCTGGGCCCCATGGTCGCCGCCTGCGGTGGTTTCGTGCCCATGATCTCCGGCCGCGGTCTGGGTCATACCGGTGGTACTCTGGACAAGCTGGATGCCATTCCCGGCTACCAGACCTCGGTCGACAACGATCGTTTCCTGAAAGTGGTGAAAGAGGCGGGTGTGGCCATCATAGGCCAGACCGGCGATCTGGCGCCCGCCGACAAGCGCATCTATGCGGTACGGGACATCACGGCGACCGTTGAATCCATCGCCATGATCACCGGCTCCATCCTCTCCAAGAAGCTTGCCTCCGGGCTGGAAGCGCTGGTGATGGACGTCAAGGTGGGGTCAGGTGCCTTCATGCCGACCTTTGAAGCGTCCGAAGAGCTGGCCAAGAGCATAGTGGCCGTGGCCAACGGTGCCGGTTGCCGTACCTCTGCCCTGCTGACCGACATGAACCAGGTGCTGGCCTCCAGCGCCGGTAACGGGGTGGAAGTGCGTGAAGCGGTGCGTTATCTGACCGGTGAATATCGCAACCCGCGCATTCACGAAGTCACCATGAGCCTGTGTGCCGAGATGCTGATCTCTGCCCATCTGGCCAGCGATGACGCCGATGCTCGCCGCAAACTGCAGGCGGTGCTGGACAACGGCAAAGCTGCCGAGATCTTCGGGCGCATGGTCACTGGTCTTGGTGGTCCGTCCGATTTCATGGAACGTTATGACAGTCACTTGCCCAAGGCTGCTATTGTGCGCCCTGTGTATGCTGCCAATGCCGGCTTCGTGACCACCATGGATACCCGCGAACTGGGTCTGGCCGTGGTTGCCATGGGTGGCGGTCGCCGCGCGGCGGGTGACAAGCTCGATTACGCCGTCGGTCTGACCGACTTTATCCGACTGGGTCAAAGCGTCGATGCTGACAAGCCGCTCGCGCTGATCCACGCTCAAACTGAAGATCAATTTGCTCAGGCTGCCAGCATGGTGCAGGCAGCTGTCAAGATCGGTGATACCCAGCCCCAGGCGTTGCCTGAGGTTTACCGTCGCATCGGTCTGGCTGATTTGTAACAAGGGGAAAACCCATGAAACGTACCTTTATTCTGATGATGGACTCTTTCGGTATTGGCGCTGCTGCCGATGCCGACAAGTTCGGAGATGTGGGCGCCAATACCCTTGGCCATATCGCCAAGGCCTGTGCCGCCGGTGAGATCGAAGGCCGTGGCGCCCTCAATCTGCCGAACCTGAACAAACTGGGTCTGGGCCATGCGGGCGAACTCGCTTCCGGCTACTTCCCGGAAGGGTTGAAGAAGGATATCGAGGTTGTCGGTGCCTACGGTTTCGCTCAGGAGCTCTCTTCTGGCAAGGACACACCGTCCGGCCACTGGGAGATTGCAGGTGTGCCCGTGCTGTTCGAGTGGGGCTACTTCAAGGATCACCACAACAGCTTCCCGCAGGAGCTGCTGGACGCCATCGTAGAGAAGGCTGGGCTGTCGGGCTATCTCGGCAACTGCCATGCCTCCGGTACCCAGGTGCTGGATGACCTTGGCGAAGAGCACATGCGCACCGGCAAGCCGATCCTCTACACCTCTGCCGACTCCGTGTTCCAGATCGCCTGTCACGAAGAGACCTATGGCCTCGAGAAGCTCTATGAGCTGTGCCACATAGTGCGCGAGCTGCTTGAGCCCTACAACATAGGCCGCGTCATCGCGCGTCCGTTCGTGGGCAGCGGCAAGGGCAACTTCAAGCGTACCGGCAACCGTCACGACTACTCTGTGCTGCCGCCGGCGCCGACAGTGCTGGATTACATGAAAGAAGCGGGTGGCCAGGTGGTCTCCATCGGCAAGATCGCCGATATCTACGCCAACCAGGGCATCACCAAGCAGGTGAAGGGCACGGGTTTGACCGAGCTGTGGGATCGCACTCTGGAAGAGGTGAAAGCGGCCGGTGACAACACCATCGTCTTCACCAACTTCGTCGACTTCGACTCCTCCTACGGTCACCGTCGTGACGTCAAGGGCTACGCCGATGCGCTGGAGTACTTCGACTCCCGTCTGCCGGAGCTGTTCGAGATACTGCAGGACGGCGATGTGGTGGTGCTGACCGCCGACCACGGCTGCGATCCGACCTGGGGTGGCACGGATCACACCCGTGAATACATCCCCGTGCTGTTCTTCGGCAAGCCGGTCAAGGCGGGTTCCGTCGGTCGTCGCGAGACCTTTGCCGACATCGGTCAGAGCATAGCTGCCTACCACGGTTTGCCGAAATTGGAATACGGTACCAGCTTCCTGTAATTTACCCGCCCGTCACTCAGGTGGCGGGCAACCAATAAAGACAATAAAACTCAACCTAGTGTGAAGGAATCAAGAGAATGGCAACTCCTCATATCAATGCGAAAGATGGCGCCTTTGCTGATACCGTACTGATGCCGGGTGACCCCCTGCGCGCCAAGTACATCGCCGAAACCTTCCTGGAGAACGTCGAGCAAGTGTGTGACGTGCGCAGCATGCTCGGCTTTACCGGCACCTACAAGGGTCGTCGCATCTCCGTCATGGGCCACGGCATGGGCATTCCGTCCTGCTCCATCTACGCAAAAGAGCTGATCACCGACTACGGTGTGAAGACCCTGATCCGCGTGGGTTCCTGTGGTGCCGTGCGTGAAGACGTGAAACTGCGCGATGTAGTGATCGGCATGGGTGCCTGCACCGATTCCAAGGTCAACCGTCTGCGCTTCAAGGATCACGACTTCGCTGCCATCGCCGACTTCGACCTGGTCGCCAACGCAGTGCAAGCCGCCAAGAACAAGGGCGTACCGGTGCGTGTGGGTAACATCTTCTCCGCCGACCTGTTCTATACCCCGGATCCCTCCATGTTCGACGTCATGGAAAAATACGGCATCCTGGGTGTCGAGATGGAAGCTGCCGGTATCTACGGCGTGGCCGCAGAGTACGGTGCCAAGGCACTGACCATCTGCACCGTCTCCGACCATATCCGTACCGGCGAGCAGACCACCTCCGAAGAGCGTCAGCTGACCTTCAACGACATGATCGAAATCGCGCTGGACTCCGTCCTGCTGGGCGACAAGTAATCCCCATTCACATCATGCAAAACGGCGACCCTAGGGTCGCCGTTTTTTTTTATGAGCTGACTGTCCTGTTGCCGGTTCAGCTTGCCGGCGTATCCGATGAGGGCGGACTCTTCTTCTTGTGTTTGCGCACCCGCATGTAGTTGCGGCGTACACCATAGGAGATAAGCAGACCGGCCAGCAGCGCCACCAGCAGCATCAGCCGCTGTTTTTCCTGGATCACCTTGAGCCGGGTGTCCTTCTCCGCCAGTAATTGATGCTCTTCCAGCGTGATGCGCAGGTAACCCAGCGTCTGTTCCTCATCCAGTATCTCCTGCACAAACTGGATGCGTCCCTTGCCCTGCTCAGGCAGCGACTTGTTGTCACCGCCGATGGGGAGCAGGCTGTCCAGTGGCACGGCCTGATCCGATTGGGCGAGGGGAATGCCACGGGCATCGTAGAGGGTGGCATCGAGGATCTCGGGCTCGGCGGCCAGATCCTGGGCCAGCCGCTCCAGCTCGCTGTTCTTGTCCTCCTTGATCCAGCGTTTCATGTCGCGGGCAGCGTAGGCGACCAGTGCCTGGGCCCGGTTGCGCGCCTCGCTGTGCAGCGAGGCCTGGCTCTCGCTCTGCATGTGGATGAGCACACCGAGCACCCAGAGGCCGAGCAGTATACCGGCGCCCAGGCTGAGAACGCGTTTGATGGGAAGATGACGCAAGCGTTGAGCCTCCTGATGACAAGCGGTGGCGGGATCTTGGCGCTTGCCTGTACAAAAAGCAATACGCTACTCTGGGCCAGTTTTGTAACCCCATGATCACCAAGGAAGGTTCTATCCCTATGCTGTTGTCCCAATTACCCGCTGCCTTGTCCGAGTGGCCAGAGTGCCTGCACAGCGCCCCCTGGTGGCAGTTGACGCCACAAGCCTTGCTGCCCGTTGCCCAGCCGCTGGACGGCGCCTGGCTGGTGCTTTTTGGCAAGCCTCTTGCCGCCCGGCATCTGGCGCGTCTGGCCGAGCTGCTGGTAGCGCAGGATATTCAGGCGCAGCTCTATCCGCCGAGCACTCCAGCCGGGGTGCCCTTGCTGTTGCTGGGCACGGACAGGTTCTCCCCCGAGCTGGTGCAGTTGCTCAAGGCCGAGGAGTGGGACATCGACATTTGCCATCTGTCCGCGCTGCCGACCCTGAACGAGCCCGGCTTGCTGGTAATGGACATGGACTCCACCGCCATCCAGATCGAGTGCATCGACGAGATTGCCCGTCTGGCTGGCGTGGGAGAGCAGGTTGCCGCCGTGACGGCCGCCGCCATGCAGGGCAAGCTGGAGTTTTCCGACAGCTTGCGTAATCGGGTCGCCCTGTTGGTGGGCGCACCAGTGACCATTCTCGACGAGGTGGCGGCCCAGATGCCCTGGATGCCAGGGCTGCAGCTGATGGTCGATACCCTCAAGCAGGCCGGTTGGAAGGTGGCGATCGCCTCGGGCGGTTTCACCCGTTTCGCCAGTGAGTTGCAGCAGGCGCTGGGGCTGGATGCCATCTTCGCCAACGAGTTGGCAGTCGAGGGGGCACAGCTGACCGGCCAGGTGAGCGGGCGCATCGTCGATGCCAGCGTCAAGGCAGACGTGCTGCAACAGCTGGCGACAGCGTTCGGTATTCGTCCTGCCCAGACAGTGGCCATTGGCGATGGCGCCAATGATCTGAAAATGATGAAGGTGGCCGGACTCGGCATCGCCATTCACGCCAAACCGCTGGTGCGGGCCCATGCTGCGGCCACCCTGAACCATCATGACCTGGAAGGGGTGATCTGCCTGCTGGGGGCTCTTGCCTGTCGCGATCGCCGCTGGGATCGCAACTGATACCTGATTAGCCGCGAACAACTGACCCCACGTCACGGAGGACGTCACATCGAGATGGAACTGTTACAGCAATCCCTGTTTATCCCCTGTGGCGCACATCAACTGCATGTGCGCCACATACAGCCGCGGGTGGCGGTACATGGCGAGCCGATCCTGATGGTGCATGGCGCCATCGAGAATGGCCGCATCTTCTACACCGAATCGGGCAAGGGGCTGGCCTGCTTTCTGGCACGCCACGGTTATCAGGTCTATGTGGCCGATCTGCGGGGGCGGGGCTTGAGCACACCGGCCATCGCCGAGCAGTCTGAGCATGGTCAGCATGAGTTGATCACCGAGGATCTGCCCGCTTTGCACAACTGGATTGCGGCGCGTCACAGCGGTTTCAAGCTGCACTGGATGGCCCACTCCTGGGGTGGCGTCATCATGGCCTCGACCCTGGTACGTTTTCCTGAGCTGATCGAGCAGATCGCCAGCCTGGTGTTTTTTGGCACCAAGCGCGGGGTATCGGTACAAAACCCCGAGCGCTGGTTGAAGGTGGATCTCATCTGGAATCGACTGGCGCCCTGGCTGGCCCGTCGCACCGGCTTTCTGGCAGCCCGCCGTCTGAAGATGGGGGCGGATGACGAGCCTCTGCGCTACTTGCAGGAGACGATCCCCTGGGTAAAATGTGGTCCCTGGCAGGACCCGTACGACGGCTTTGCCTATGATGAAGCCGCTGGGCGGGTCAACTGGCCGCCGCTCTGGATGATCTCGGCCAAGGCTGACAAGGTGCTGGGTCACCCGACCGATGTGCGTCGTTTCACTGCCGAGATGGGGTCAGCCGCGCGCCACACCCGGCTTGGCAAGGATAACGGCAACCGGCTCGATTACGATCACATCAATATGCTGACTGCGCCACAGGCGCAGGAGGATCACTTCCCGCAGATCCTCGCGTGGCTGCTCAACCCGCAGGCGGCATGACAGTAAAAACAGGGCGCATGTTGCGCCCTGTTTCGTTCAGGCGGGTTCAGTGTTGCGGCGAAGTGATGCCGAGCCGGAACAGGGTGGCCTGACTGGTATCGGTCAACTCACCCACGCCCACCACGCTCCACAGCTCCTCTTCCAGCTTTTTGGCCTTGTGAATGGCGAACTTGGCGATGTAGTCCAGCTCGTTGGCGATGAAGTTGGTGTCGGGTCGCCCGGTGCGGGAGATGCCGACCAGCACAGAGTAGAAGTCCCCCTGGCGCAAGGCCTGTTCGATGAAGCTGCGTTTTTCCGCCAGGCTCTGAAAGCTGCTGGCCAGTCGGCTGGTAAACACGGGCAGGCCGGCTGGCGTATGCAGGCTGGCGATGTAGACCTCTTCCTCCTGGGGCTTGTCCTCCCGCTCGATGGCGCGCAGCGGGTTCATGACCAGCTGTTTGAGCAGGTCTCCCTGGAACAGGGGATAGAGGTTGTCTTGATCGCTGCGCTCGGCATAGGCCCGCAGCAGACGTGAAAGGCTGCGTGTATGAGGGGCATGGCCGATGGAGGCCGGTCTCGGAGCGCCCTTCAGCTTGTTGATGTACACAGGGGTACTGAAGACATGGTGGGTGTAGATGTTGCGCAGCGCCCTGGCCATGCCGCGATAACGGCGCTGTTCCTGCGCGGCCTTGAGTTTGTTCTGGTTGCTTTCAATCAGCAGGCTGAAGAACTGGCGGCCGGTATGGCGCTCCGGGTCCCCCTCGATGCAGAGATGCAGCACAGTCCGTGTCTGGTTGATGCTGACCAGCCGGTAGGAGAGGCGTTGCAAGTCCATGCTCTTGGAGAGCTCCTGCAAACGGGGCAAGGCGATGGTGACTATGTCGTCTTTCGCGCCATCGATCGCCTCTTCCAGCTCTATCTGCATGCCGTGGGCCGAGATGTCGCGAGTCCAACCCAGCCAGGCTTTGCCATTATGCTTGATGGCAACGGCAGTCTTGTGGATGTAGCGTGCCTCTTTGCGCAGTTGAACATAATGCAGCGTCTCGATTTCAAAGGGGGCCGCCCCGGTATCGTGGCCGAAGCGCTGCAACTCGTTGGCGTTGTGCTGCAAGGTGGCATCGTATTGAAACTCTTCCCGCTGGTTTTCAAGGCCAATCTCCTGCAGCAAGCCGACATGGCTTATCTGCTTGAGCCGTTCTTGCAGCAGCATGTCCTGCAACTGCAGGTTCTCCTGGTTCTGCTGGCTGGCGAGATCGGCCTCGTGCAGCGCGCAGCGTTCGAGGCTGAATTTATAGACGCGCCAGCTGGGCCGACGAGCACCAACCTGGAAAAACAGTGAGGTCAGGCCGCTCTGCTGCAACTCTTCCCGGGTGGCGGAGAAAAAATAGAGGTGGCTGCGAACCGAGTGGGTGAAGCAGTAGATCAGGGTCTCACGCAAGGTACCTGCTGCGGGCAGCAGGGATTGCATACGGGCTGCCGAAAAGAGGCTGGCGAGCATGTCGCGGTTCTTGGCATCGCGCCAGTATTCGAGGATGTGCTGGTTATTCTCGGTGCGAAGGGCAATCTCGAGGCTGGGGCTGTCTCCCGAGCCGAAGAACAGCGGCATGCCGGTCATGCGAGGCAGGTAGAACTGCTCGTAGCCCTTGATGATGGCGGCCGACAGCAGGTAGTCGACACTGACCCGATAGCGGCTCTTGTTGCTCTCGATAAATTCCGTGAGGAAGGCATCAAAGCCCGGGTGTTCACCTGTCTTGACCAGCCTCAGCCAATATTTTCCTTCCTTGCTCTCCTCTCCCAAAATCTGGTAGCTGACCGGTTGGTGCAGCACTGGGTTGGGATGGTCCCGTTCCAGGCCGGTAAAGAAGACTTCGACCTGGGCACCGGTCTGGTAATTGGGCAGATAGGAGACCGAGACGCGAATGCCGCCGATGGAGAGATCCGAGCTCTTGGCAAACAGCTTTTCTCCATCGGCAAACTTGATCACCACGGGAGAGCTGAAGTGCATTCGCTCCTGACGTCGACCATAGTAGCTGGCGAAGGGAATGGCATTGACGTCGAACTGCCGAAATGGGCTGGTGGGCGGTTGCAACTGGTTGTCGCTCTTGTGCTGGTGGTGTTTCTGCCAATATTGCAGCGTCTCGTACACGCCAAGAGTGTACAGATCGCGATAGAGATAGCATTGTGACTGGAACAGGCCTATGGCTTCGGCAGGCATGAAGTGGGTGACCCCTTCAAACTCATGCACCAGGCAGGCGTCTCCCAGCTCGTCACGCATGTCGATGACCCGCCGGCAGAGAGTACATCTGCGCTTGATCTCCATCTTGATCAGAAAACGGCTGTTGCTGTTTTCACCTTGAGTCAGGCGGTTGAAAATGTCATCGAAATCTTTTTCTCTGAGCAGAGGAATGAGCTGTTCGATCAGGTGTTGTTGTTGTTCTGAATCCATGTGTTCCTGCCACGGAAAGTCATTTTTCCGATTCTGGGTTTGATCTGTCGGTCGCAAACAAGTATATCAAGCAGGAATTCATCCTGTCCCCGAGTTATCCATGGCCAAAAATAAAACTGCCTATGTTTGTACCGAATGTGGTGCCGACTTCACACGCTGGCAAGGCCAGTGTGGTGAATGCAAGGAGTGGAACACCATTACCGAGGTTCGTCTGGGGTCGGTGACGCCGGGCAAGAGCGCCCGCTATACCGGCTATGCTGGCGCTATCGGCAGTCAGGTACAGACGCTGGCGGAGATCGCCACCACAGAGATCCCCCGCTTCTCCTCCGGTTTCAAGGAGCTGGATCGGGTGCTTGGCGGTGGTGTGGTGCCGGGTTCTGCCATTCTTATCGGCGGTAATCCGGGGGCGGGCAAGTCCACTCTGTTGCTGCAGACCATGTGCGGTCTGGCCGAGCGGATGAAGACCCTTTATGTCACGGGTGAAGAGTCGTTGCAGCAGGTGGCGATGCGCGCCGGCCGGCTGGGGTTGCCCACCGACAAGCTGCGGATGCTGTCGGAGACCAGCGTCGAACAGATCTGCATCATAGCTCAGCAGGAGCAGCCGCAGATCATGGTCATCGACTCCATCCAGGTGATGCATGTGGCGGATGTGCAGTCATCTCCCGGCTCCGTCTCCCAGGTGCGGGAGGCCGCGGCCCTGTTGACCCGTTATGCCAAGCAGAATCACGTCGCCATCTTCATGGTGGGCCACGTCACCAAGGACGGCACCCTGGCGGGCCCCAAGGTGCTGGAGCACTGTGTCGACTGCTCAGTGCTGCTGGATGGTGCCAATGACTCGCGTTTTCGCACCCTGCGCTCCCACAAGAACCGCTTCGGTGCCGTCAACGAACTCGGCGTGTTCGCCATGACGGGACAGGGCATGCGCGAGGTGAGCAATCCCTCCGCCATCTTCCTCAGCCGGGGTGAAGAGCAGGCGCCTGGCTCCATCGTCATGGTGATCTGGGAGGGCACCCGGCCACTTCTGGTCGAGCTGCAGGCGCTGGTGGATTACTCCCAGCTCTCCAATCCGCGTCGGGTAGCTGTGGGGATGGATCACAACCGGCTCGCCATGCTGCTGGCCGTGCTGCACCGCCACGGCGGGCTGCAGATGGCGGATCAGGATGTCTTCATCAACGTGGTGGGGGGCGTCAAGGTTGAAGAGACCAGTGCCGATCTGGCTCTGTTGCTGGCCATGGTCTCCAGTTTTCGAGACCAGGCCTTGCCCAAGGATCTGGTGGTCTTTGGCGAAGTGGGTCTGTCCGGCGAGATCCGGCCCGTGCCGTCCGGTCAGGAGCGGTTGCAGGAAGCGGCCAAACACGGCTTCCGCCGTGCCATAGTGCCCTATGCCAATGCACCCAAGCACCCCATCGAGGGGATGGAAGTGGTACCGGTGAAGAAGCTGGCAGATGCGCTTGAGGCGTTGTAACCCCACATCCAGCGTTGTTGGCACAGTGTGAAGATTCAGCAATAAAAAGGAGCGCAAACCGGCGCTCCTTTTTATTGATTCTGGACTGGGGCTCAGGGATGAGGATGTTCCAGGTGCTCGTCCAGCAGTTGCTCCAGTTCACGGTGGAGCAAGTCTTCGTCGCCGACGTTGAGCTCTATCATCCGCTTGAGGTGGGTCGCACTGTCGATATCGATATGGTGGCAGTAGAACCCCAGTTTCTTGCTGGCTTCATGGGTCAGCTCCACCTGCATCTTGATCTCGATGTCACTGCCGCTCAGGACAAAGCCGAGTTCATACTCTTTGTTATCACGACTTTCCCAGTCATCGGGGCGGATCAGAAGCGCCCCTTGCAGAGAGACATCGACCAGTTGGGTCCGCCATGTTTTATCTCCCTGGACGAGGTCGGCCATGGTCAAGTAGAGGATCCGTGAGAAACGGCGACGCTCGGACATTATCATCTCCTGTCAGCAATAGGGATTAGCGCTATAAGGTCATGACATAGAGTGTAATGCACCTTGCGCATCAGGATCTTGAACTGGCTCCGAAATTGGATATCAAACCCGTTGGGCGCTGAGTGACTCTACCACTTGCAGTGCCTTGACCAGCCGATCTTCCTGTTTGAAGCGATCCTCCAGTACAGGTCCCAACTGATTCAAATCCTCATCAAGCAGCAACATTTGAGCTTCGTCTGCATTGCTGTACTTGTCGTTGAATTCCAGTGCGAATTCAGTGCATTCCCGAATATGGGGATAGATGCGCTTGGCCAGTTCCAGCTTGTCACCGCTGGCCTGTTCAAAGGCGGCGACCACATGGTTGTAGATCTCGAAGTGACCGGCGCTGACGTAGTCGACCAGCTGATCGCAAAAGCGTTGCAGCTCGGATGGACTGGGCAGTGAGCGTTGTTTGTTGCGGGCGGGGGTCAGCCCGGCGAGCCGCATGTATTCGACCAGCAGTGCCTGCCTGGCATCCAGCCAGTCATCGATAGCACGGTGTTTTCCTGCCAATGCGCGCTTTGTTTTTTCCAGTTCAGTTAACATAATCCCTCCGTGGGGCATAGGCATGGAGTGCTATCGCTACAGGCCTCCGGCCTTTCTTATTGACTGACGACACTCCCTATAACTAGGGAAAATCCGGTTGACCGTCAATAGGTGTATGGGGATATTGTTACGTCAGGTGGTGTTTTGGCTACAAGACGTCATCATTTGTTCTCCCCTTCCTGTCGCTCACGATAACGAAGTGGCGAGATATGTGACTATTTCCGCAGATCTTGATGAAAACCCCAGCATTCAAGCCAATCTGGCTGATAAAGCCTTTGCCTGAGTGTTTTTTTTTGAATAGAGTGGCCCGGTGCTAAATGCCCGATCATAAAGGAAATGTTATGAACAAAGCTCAACTTGTCGATGCAATTGCAGCCAAAGCAGATCTGAGCAAAGCTCAGGCCAAAGTGGCTCTGGAAGAGATCATCAATGGTATTACCCAGAGCCTGAAAGAAGGCGATGCCGTGCAGTTGGTGGGTTTTGGTACCTTCAAGGTGAACCATCGCGCTGGCCGTACTGGTCGTAACCCGCAGACTGGTAAAGAAATCCAGATTGCAGCCGCGAATGTGCCGTCCTTTGTGGCAGGCAAGGCGCTGAAAGACGCCGTCAAGTAATCGTGTAAAACCCGGCGCCAGCCGGGTTTTTTATTGCCATCGTCAGCGGAATTTGTTTCAGATACACTCAAGATATGGCGTGCGCCGTAGTGAGGTGGATGATGGAACAGAAAAATGCCATTCGGCAGGTTGCCGTACCTTGGGCTCCGTCCCGCCAACTCCCCCCAGGCCTGGTTGTGGCCGAGCTTCATCAGGATATCTGGAGTGATTCCCTGACCGTCATGCTGGGTCGGGCGCGCAGTATCGATCTGCCGCCACAGATCCTGTGTCGAGTCTATTTTCGTCATATCTTCGCCGTTCGGGTCATGGAGGACTGTGATCTGTCGGAAGGCAAGGAGAGCCATGCCATCGAGGAGCAGATCCAGCTCATCACCCCGTCCCGTTTCGCCAGCTGGTTCCATCAGGAGTCGGAGGGGCTGCATCTGGATGAGGATCTGCAGCACTATCGCATCTCGACCTGGGACTACTGTGCCGACGTACTGACATCATTTGCGCCCGAACTGCAGTTTGTGGACAAGGGGGAGTAGCTCAGGAGCGATGGCCCCATAGAGAAAAGCGGGTAACACCTGGTGTTACCCGCTTTTTCATTGGTTGGCAGGGAGGTGACAAGGATCAGCTCAGCAAATGATCCTTGTGCAGGCCCAGCACGATCAGCAGACCGAGAAAGTAGAAGGCGCTGAGCTTGATGCCGAGGATGGCCAACAGTCCGGCGCAGAGCCGGACAACTGCCTTGTGCAGCCATGAACCCGTGAAGCGGTACATGATCACTCTACCGATTCGGTGCTGGCGAATTCCGGCACCTTGGCCATGGCATCCAGCACGACTTGAATGCCGGCGCCCGGTTTGCAGGCGTTCTCGCTAAGGTGACGACGCCAGGCACGGGCTCCCTGCATGTTCTGGAACAGGCCCAGCATGTGGCGGGTCATGTGGGAGAGATAGTTGCCTTTGGCCAGCTCCTGCTCCATGTAGGGAAGCATCATTCGCACCACTTCATGGCGGCTCGGGATCTCGCTCGTCAGACCGAACAGCTGGCTGTCTACCTGCGCCAGTATGTAGGGGTTCTGGTAGGCCTCACGCCCCATCATGACCCCATCCACCTGCTGCAGATGTTCCAGCGTTTGCTCGAGGCTGGTGACACCGCCGTTGAGGGCTATGGTCAGTTCGGGATAATCCTGTTTGACCCGATAGACGCGGGGATAGTCGAGTGGCGGTATCTCGCGGTTTTCACGTGGGCTCAGACCACTGAGCCATGCCTTGCGGGCATGGACGATAAAGGTATCGCAACCGGCATCGCGCACCTGCTC
This sequence comes from Aeromonas sp. 5HA1, assembly GCF_029237245.1. Taxonomy (NCBI): domain Bacteria; kingdom Pseudomonadati; phylum Pseudomonadota; class Gammaproteobacteria; order Aeromonadales; family Aeromonadaceae; genus Aeromonas; species Aeromonas sp. 5HA1. The sequence goes on along the minus strand of NZ_JAACFW010000015.1, from coordinate 36,989 downwards.
GATAAAGGCCTGCAAAAATTCGTAGGAGTCCTGATCGTCGATACCGATCCGGGTCTTGACCGTCACCGGGATATCGACCGCATCGCGCATCGCCTTGACGCAGTCGGCCACCAGCGCCGGTTCACCCATCAGGCAGGCACCGAAGCGGCCATTTTGAACCCGATCTGACGGGCAGCCGACGTTGAGGTTGATCTCGTCATAGCCGCGCTCCCGGGCCAGCTTGGCGCAGTGGGCCAGATCCGCCGGATTGCTGCCACCCAGTTGCAGAGAGACGGGGTGCTCCTGCTCGCTGTAACCCAGATAATCTCCTTTGCCATGGATGATGGCACCGGTGGTCACCATTTCGGTATAAAGCAAGGTCTGGCGGGTCATCAGACGGTGGAAATAACGGCAATGCCGATCGGTCCAGTCCAGCATGGGGGCGATGGAAAAACGCTGCGCCTGCATAAAAATCATCCGGGTTGGCTAAACAAAGGGGCGGGATTTTATCACAACGTGAGGCAGCCCCAGAAAATGAATTTTGTCGCCGCGCCATGCGAGGCCCTGTGGTAGTATCCGGCTAATAGAAAGGGTATTTGCGTGATCATGAATCAAGACCAACTTTTACAACGAGCCGAACGACTCTGCGAACAACGCGGGATCCGCTTCACCCCTACCCGGCGCCAGGTATTCACTCTGCTGGCCGCCCACGGCAACGCCATTAGCGCCTATGATCTGCTGGCTCAACTGCAGCAAACCGAGGCTCATGCCAAGCCGCCGACTGTCTATCGAGCGCTCGATTTTTTGCTCGAGCAGGGTTTTGCCCACAAGGTGGAGTCGCTCAACGCTTTCATATTCTGCTGTCATTTTGACCATGCCCATCCGATGCAGTTGCTTATTTGTGACGAGTGCGGGGATGTGGTAGAGCTTCATGACACTGCCATCGATAGCGCGTTTTCCGAGCAGGCCCATCAGCATGGTTTTACTATTACCAATAAGACAATAGAGGCACATGGACAATGTGCTCGCTGTACGCCCACTGTAGGAAGTCATCATGAAGGCTGATTTTGTAAACCCATTCCTGCTTTCCCTGCTCAATGTGCTTTCTACCATGGCACAGCTGGAGCTCAGACCAGGGAAACCCAAGCGCAAGATGGACGAACTGGCGCGCGGCGATGTCTCTGGTCTTATCGGCATGGTCGGTCCGCAGACCCGGGGTTCCCTCTCCATCAGTTTCGAGAAGGGACTGGCACTGGAGATCATGCGCCGCATGCTGGGTGAAGCTCCGGCGACCATCAACGAAGAAGTGACCGACATGGTGGGCGAGATCACCAACATGGTGACCGGCGGCGCCAAGCGCATGCTGGGAGAGAAGGGCTACGAGTTTGATATGGCGACCCCCATCATAGTTTCGGGCCCCAACCACACTATTACCCACAGGGCCGACGGCACCAAAATCATGATGCCGTTCGAGTCAGACTACGGTCGGGCCACCATCGAAATCTGTTTCGAGTAATCCTATGTGGAAAGTGCTGAAATGGCTTGTCATCGGCGGGGTCTTGCTACTCATATTGTCTGATGTCCAGATCAACACCTCGCTCTACAAGTACGATGACAACAAGGTGGTGGTGAGTTTTCCGCGCTGGCAGGCAGACAGGCCCTGGGGCACGTTTCAGTGGCATGCCGGTCGGATCGAGACGCGCTGGTATGGCCTGGAAGGCAAACCCAAACCGGTAGTCCCGCTGCTTTGATGTTGTGGTGACGGATCAGAGAAAAGAGAGAGGCCAGCATATGCTGGCCTCTTTTTATATCGGAACAAATTGTTGTCAGGCGGCTTCGGCAGCCAGCTTCTCGCTGGAGCGCACCGCCATGCCCAGGCCACAGGCCAGCAGGGTCGGCAGCAACCAGGCCAGGCCCTTGTCAAACAGTGGCAGGAAGGCAAAGGCATCCATCTTCATGCCGGCAGCACCCAGACCATCCAGGCAACCGAACAGGAATGCCACCAGCAGTACGCCACGGAACACCAGGCGAGGGCGCCCGAAGTATCCCTTCAGGAAGGTGACCAGCACCAGAGCCACTGCGACCGGATAGATGGCGACCAGCACAGGGATGGAGAGGCTGATAAGTTGGCTCAGACCCACGTTGGCGACGATGGCGCAGATGGTACCCAGCAGGACAACCAGCTTCTTGTAGCTCATGCCAGTGAGATTGTGGAAGAAGTCGGAGCAGGCGGAGATGAGACCCACTGCGGTAGTGAAGCAAGCTAGGGTGATGATGCCGGCCAGAATGAACTGACCCGGTTGACCGAACAGGCTCAGCACATAGGCGTTCACGATGGCGCCGCCATTGCTGACGTCGGTGGCAACCCCGGCTGCGGTATTACCCAGCTGGAACAGGGAAATATAGACCACGGACAGACCGATGGCAGAGATAACACCCGCAATGGCCAGATACTTGAACTGGCTCTTGTAGTCGTTGATCCCCTTCTGGCGCAACAGATCGATGATGAGGGCGCCAAACATCAGGGAAGCCAGGGTATCCATGGTGTTGTAGCCTTCCAGGATCCCCTTCACGAACGGGCCCTCGAGATAGTCACCGGTGGCGCTTGGCATTGTGCCTTGCGGCGCGACGAAGACGCCGACGGCCAGGGTCAGCAGCAGCACCATCAGCAGTGGCATCAGGTACTTGCCGATGTTATCCATCAGCTTGCCCTGATTGAGGGAGACCAGTATGGCAATGCCGAAGAAGATCACTGTATAGGCGGCAAGACCGGCTTGACCCATATCACCGATAAAGGGCTTGAGGCCCATTTCATAGGCCACCAGACCGGTACGGGGAGCAGCAAAAGCCGGGCCAATGATGATGTAGATGGCCACGGCCAGTGCGGTTGCCAGACCGGCAGGCAGCAACTTGGTCATGCCAGCCCAGCCATTGCCCGCTTTGGCGACGGCAATGATGGTGATGAGGGGCAGGCCCACGGCTGTGACCAGGAAGCCCAGCATGGCAAGGGAGAGGTGCTCACCTGCCATGTAGCCTGCCAATGGCGGGAAAATGATGTTACCGGCGCCCAGATAGAACGCAAAGGTCATGAAGCCCAATCCGAGTACATCGGATAATGTGAGTGATTTCGTCAAGTTCAACCTCGTCTGTCTTGTAAACTATTGCTTGTTATAGTTTTTTATTGGTCAGTGACCGGCGTTGTTCAGGGGTAAAAAAAAGGAGCCCCGCGTGTTTTTTCATCACAACCAGTGGTTTGAGCTGGTCTGGAGCGGGCGCTCGTTTGAGAGTCAGCATAATGGCGTGAAAAAATAGTTCAAGACGAAATTTACATCTTCAAATAGAAGGGGTGGGTCAGTTGGATGTATCTGTCGGAATAGGCTCCCCCAGCAGAATGGATCACAATCTCACCCTGCTCACACCTGTTTAATCCTCTGCCAAGTAGCAATAAAACACGATTTGCCTCTTTCCCAGCTCTGGTGATAACAGCTGTATAACAAACCCCATGCAGATCATAATTTGCCGAGATGCATAAAATTTCATCGGCCATGGCGGTCGGCAACACCAGCGCGACTTGTCCGACAGGGGTCAGCAAGCGATCGCATGCGGCCAGCAGATCCCGGCTGTCGAGGGAGCCTGTGTGTCGAGCCAGTGCCCTTGCCGGGTCGCGCAGCGACTGGCCTGCCCCAAAGTAGGGGGGGTTGGAGACGATGAGGTCATAGGGGATCGCCTGATAATCCTGAATGGCGCCCTCCATGATGTTGATCCGGGTTGCCCAGGGGGAGGCCGCCACATTCTCTCTGGCCTGAGTCGCTGCATTCATATCCAGCTCCACCGCATCTATGATGCAGTCGGATCTGCTGCGTTGGGCCAGCATGAGTGCAACCAGGCCGCTACCGGTACCTATGTCCAGCACCCGGCGGGTGTCGGCCACCGGTGCCCAGGCGCCCAGCAGTATGCCGTCCGTGCCGACTTTCATGGCGCAGCGGCCGTGCTCGACGTGAAACTGTTTGAAGGTAAAGCCGCTGTTTCGTCCCATCTGACCCCTGCCATATGCCAGTTACACACAAAATGGTCGGCGATTATAGCGACTAAGCCACAGTCACCATAGGAGCCGACGGCATAATCGCCTATAATCTGCCGTTTCCTTAATGACCGAGTATTGCCATGAGCCAGTCCTTTGATGATTTCGACCTGCATCCAGCCCTCAACCGGGCCTTGGCCGAGATGGGATTCACCCGCCCGACCACCATCCAGCAGATGGTGTTGGAGCCAGCCCTGGACGGCCGCGATATTCTGGCATCCGCTCCAACCGGTACCGGCAAGACGGCGGCCTTCGTGCTGCCTGCCCTGCAACATCTGCTGGATTTCCCGCGCCGCAAGCCGGGCCCGTGCCGCATGCTGATCCTGACTCCGACCCGCGAGCTGGCGTTGCAAGTTACTGCCCACGCCAAGGCGCTGGCGGTGCACACCAACCTCAGCATCGAGACCATCATTGGCGGCGTCAGCCACGAAGAGCAGCTGCCTGCCCTGACCAAGACCACCGACATAGTGGTCGCGACTCCGGGCCGTCTGCTCGAGTACATAGATAAAGAAGAGTTCGAGAGCCATGACATCGAAGTGCTGGTGCTGGATGAAGCGGACCGCATGCTGGACATGGGTTTTGTCAAGGATGTGAATCGGATAGTGGCGGAGGCGCGGTATCGCAAGCACACCATGCTGTTCTCTGCGACCCTGGAAGGGGCCGGGCTGGAGAAGTTTGCCAACGAGATCCTCAACGAGCCGGTAGAGCTGCATGCCGAGCCGCCCCGCAGCGAACGTCGCCCAATTACCCAGTGGGTACATCTGGCCGATGACGCCGCCCACAAGCTGGCCCTGTTGATCCACATCCTCAAGGATCCGGAAACCCAGAAAGCCATCGTCTTCGTCAGAACCCGCGAGCGCCTGGCCGAACTCTCAGGCCAATTGCAGGCTGCGGGTATTCCATGTGCCTGGATCCGTGGCGAGATGGAACAGAGCAAGCGTGTCGAGTCGATCCGCAAGTTCCATGCAGGGGAAGTCCCCTTCCTCGTTGCCACCGACGTTGCCGCCCGTGGGATTGACCTGCCCAACGTCAGCCATGTCATCAACTACGACATGCCCTATGGTACAGACGTCTATGTGCACCGCATCGGCCGTACCGGTCGTGCCGGCAACCGTGGTTGCGCCATCAGCCTGGTGGAAGCTCACGACATGGGCATGGTCGCCAAGATTGAGCGTTACACCGAAGAGCGTCTCAAGCGCCGGGTGATCGACGAGCTGCGTCCCAAGCACAAAGAAGCACGAGTGCCGGTGAAGAAGAAAAAGCCGAAGGATGGCAAGAAGAAGAGTGCCAAGAAGAAAAAGAAGTAAGCCATACCTGCAGCAACGGCCATCCTCGGATGGCCGTTTTGCCAAGTGGATCCTGGATGGGGGAGTAGCGCGGGAATCGCGCGCAGAAAAAAGCCGACGTATAGACGTCGGCTGATAAAAAGTGCTTACAACAGAGGATTCACGTATTCAGACCCGGGGATCCTGAATTTGGTTCCCTCTTTCTGTAATTAATTTTCGGCACGTTTAAACATCAGGGTATGAGCGTCAGACTCTTCTGGCACGAAGTAGTAACCATCGACGTTGAAACCTGTCAGTTGCTCAACCGCGGTCAGCCTGTGTTTGATGATGTGGCGGGCCATCATGCCGCGTGCCTTCTTGGCGTAGAAGCTGATGATCTTGAACTGGCCATTCTTCTCGTCCTTGAACACAGGGGTGACGATCCTGCCCTTCAGGGCTTTCGGTCGTACCGACTTGAAATACTCGTCAGAGGCCAAGTTGATCAGCACCTCGTCCCCCTGCGCTGCCAGCGCTGCATTGATGTGCTGGGTAATCACATCCCCCCAGAACTGGTAGAGGTCCTTGCCGCGACTGTTATCGAGCCGGGTCCCCATCTCCAGCCGATAGGGCATCATGAGATCGAGCGGGCGCAGTACGCCGTAGAGGCCGGAGAGCATGCGAAGGTGCGCCTGGGCAAAGTCGAAATCCCCGTCGCTGAAATCTTCTACCGCAAGCCCTGTGTAGACATCTCCCTTGAACGCAAGCAGCGCCTGGCGGGCATTGTCCGGATGGAAGTCAGGTTGCCACTGGGCAAAACGGGCGGCGTTGAGGCCAGCCAGCTTGTCGCTGATCTTCATCAGGCTGGCGATCTGGTCCGGTGTCAGCTGGCGGGCCCGGGTGATCAGCTCAGCCGAGTGATCCAGCAATTGGGGTTGGGTGAAACGGGGGGTCACCAGAGGTGACTCGTAATCCAGCGTCTTGGCCGGTGAAACCACAATCAGCATAACGATCCTTTATAGCGGTGACACACGTCCCTCATTCATCCAGGGTGACGTTGTCGAGTGTGCCTGCACCCATTTGCTCACGGCCGGACAGTTTGATCAGCAGTCGCAGGTCGTTGGCCGAGTCGGCATGGGCAAGGGCCTCACTGTAGCCAATTTGGCCGGCACAAAACAGGGTAAACAGCGCCTGATCGAAGGTCTGCATGCCAAGCTCGGTGGACTTGGTCATCACCTCCTTGAGACGATGAACCTCGCCTTTGCGGATGATATCCGTGATGAGCGGCGTGTTGAGCAGCACTTCAAAGGCCGCAAAGCGGCGGCGACCATCCAGGCTTGGCACCAGTTGCTGGGCGACGATGGCACGCAGGTTGAAGGAGAGATCGAACAGTAACTGGCGGTGTTTCTCCTGCGGCACCAGATGGAGGATGCGATCCAGCGCCTGGTTGGCATTGTTGGCGTGCAGGGTCGCGAGGCAAAGATGACCTGTCTCGGCAAATTGCAGTGCGAACTCCATGGTTTCCTGGCTTCGGATCTCGCCGATGAGGATAACGTCAGGTGCCTGGCGCAGGGAGCTCTTCAGCGCCACATCGAATGATTCCGTATCTATACCCACTTCCCGCTGGGTGATCAGGCTGCGGCCGTGCTGATGCACGAACTCCACCGGATCTTCCACCGTCAGGATATGGCCATCCGCATTCTGGTTGCGATAGCCGATCATGGCTGCCTGAGTGGTGGACTTGCCCGTTCCGGTGGCACCGACGAACAGCACCAGGCCGCGTTTGGCCATGGCCACCTCCTGCAAGATGGGCGGCAGGGTCAGTTCGTCGAAGGTTGGAATGCGGGTCTCGATACGGCGCACCACCATGCCCGGCAGCTCCTGCTGCCAGAAGGCACTCACCCGAAAGCGTCCCAATGCCTCGCGGTGGATGGCGTAGTTGCCCTCTTTGGTGCGGATGTATCGCTCGAAATGCTCAGGGCTGAGCGTTTCCCTGACCAGGGTCAGCGCGCTCTGCTTGTCGAGCGCTTCGCTGCCGAGGGAGAACAGATGCCCGTTGATCTTGAGGGTGGGGGGCGTACCAACCGTGATGAACAGATCCGAGCCTTTGCGTGCGACCAGCTCGGCCAACAGGGCATCCAGATTCATAACGACTCCTTCCTTAGATTCGTTTTTCATTGTGGTTACACGCTATTGGGGTCGACCGCCTTGGCCTTGGCATCGAGTGAGGCGACCACACCACGGCTGACCAGCTGCTTGAGACTCTGATCCATGGTCTGCATGCCGTGGGTCATCCCGGTCTGGATCACGGAGTAGAGCTGGGCGATCTTGTCCTCACGGATGAGGTTGCGCACAGCGGGTATGCCCATCATGATCTCGTGGGCCGCCACCCGGCCGCCACCAATGCGCTTGAGCAGGGTCTGGGAGATAACCGCCCGCAGGGATTCGGAGAGCATGGATCGCACCATGTCTTTCTCCGCACCGGGGAAGACGTCGATGATACGGTCTATGGTCTTGGCTGCCGACGAGGTGTGCAGGGTGCCAAATACCAGGTGGCCGGTTTCGGCGGCAGTCATGGCCAGACGAATGGTCTCGAGGTCACGCATCTCGCCCACCAGTATGATGTCCGGGTCTTCCCGCAGTGCCGAGCGCAGGGCGTTGCTGAAGCTCTTGGTGTCCCTGTGAACTTCCCGCTGGTTCACCAGACAGCGTTTGTTCTCGTGCACGAATTCGATGGGGTCTTCGATGGTGAGTATGTGGTGATGGAAGTTCTCGTTGATGTAGTTGACCATGGCCGCCAGTGTGGTGGACTTGCCCGAGCCGGTCGGCCCTGTCACCAGTACCAGGCCGCGCGGGTATTCGGAGATCTTGCGGAAGATTTCGGGAGCATCGAGATCCTCCAGGCTCAGCACCGTGCTGGGGATGGTACGGAATACGGCCCCCGAACCGCGGGATTGCTGGAAGGCATTGACCCGGAAGCGGGCCAGATTGGGGACTTCGAACGAGAAGTCGACCTCGAAGTTCTCTTCCAGTTCCTTGCGCTGGTGGTCGTTCATGATGTCGTAAATGAGGGCATGCACTTCCCTGTGTTCCAGGGCGGGCAAATTGATCTTGCGAACCTCACCATCAACCCTGATCATCGGGGGAACCCCGGCCGAGAGGTGTAGATCCGAGGCTTTATGCTTTACACTGAAAGCCAATAACTCTGTGATATCCATAGACTTGTCATTCTCCCATCACAAGATCACTAACGAAATATGAGCCAGATTGCCCAGCACCTGCTTCAGGTAAAGGAACGTATTGTACAGGCCGCTCGCCAGGCGGATCGCTGTGTCGATCACATCAACCTGCTTGCGGTCAGCAAAACCAAGCCGCTTGAGGCCATTCGCGAAGCTTATGCCGCCGGTCAGCGACGCTTCGGTGAGTCCTATGCCCAGGAAGCGGCGACCAAGATAGATACACTGCGCGAGCAAGCCGTCTGTACAGACATAGAGTGGCACTTTATCGGCCCCTTGCAATCGAACAAGTCCAGGCTGGTGGCCGAACGGTTCGACTGGGTACAGAGCGTGGATCGTGACAAGCTGATCGAGCGTCTCAACAACCAGCGTCCAGCCGGGTTGGCGCCGCTAAATATCTGTCTGCAAATCAATATTAGCGGAGAGAGCAGCAAATCCGGAACGTCGGAGCAAGAGATTTTCCGGCTGGCCGAGCTGGTCTCCCACAGTGAAAGGCTGGTATTGCGGGGGCTGATGGCCATTCCGGAACATACCAGTGACGAAGCGGTATTGGCTGCCCAGATGGTGCGCATGCAGACTCTGTTCACCGAGCTTGCGCAACAATACCCGAGCGTCGATACCCTCTCGATGGGGATGACCGAGGATCTCGAACTGGCCATCGCCCATGGCAGCACCATGGTGCGGGTCGGTACCGCCATCTTCGGTGCCCGTGACTATTCATAAGCAAGACCACCTGATGCAATATGGAACCCTCGCCGTTATCGGTGCAGGCAGTGCAGGTGTTTGCAGCCATTTCATCCACAGGAGTGTTTGATGCAGCAGAGAATCCTCGCCTTTATCGGCGCAGGCAATATGAGCCGCAGTATCATTGCCGGCCTGATCCAGGCGGGTTATCCGGCCGAGCGTATCATCGCCGCCAATCCCAGCCGCCCCAAGCTGGATGCGCTGGCCAGCGACTACGGCATTCGCATCACCCAGAATAATGCCGAGGCGGCCCGCGAGGCCGACGTCATAGTGCTGGCGGTCAAGCCCCAGCTGATGGCGGGCATGCTGAGTGCGCTGGTCGGTGAGCTGGGGTCCCTTGAGGGCAAGCTGCTCATCTCCATCGCGGCCGGCATCAAGGTGGCGCGTCTTGGCGAGATGGCGGGCGGTCACGCTCGCATCATCCGCACCATGCCCAATACCCCTTCTCTATTGGGGTTGGGTATGACGGGTCTCTATGCCCCACCCGGGATTGAGCAAGCCGATCGCGACGTTGCCGAGCAGATGATGCAGGCCGTGGGCAAGACCCTCTGGACAACGCAAGAGTCCGGCATCAATGGCGTGATAGCGGCGGCCGGCAGTGCACCTGCCTACTTCTTCCTGTTCATGCAGGCGATTGCCGAAGAAGCGGAGGCCATGGGCTTCAGCCCCGAGCAGGCCCGCCTGCTGGTGCAGCAGACAGCTCTTGGCGCCGCCGCCATGGTGGAGCAGAATCCAGATTTGTCGCTGCAAGCCCTGCGCGAGCAGGTGACCAGCAAGGGGGGCACCACAGCCGAGGCCATCAAGACATTCCAGGAGCAGGGGCTGATGCCGCTGACCGCTCACGCCATGCAGGCAGCCGTTGCACGGGCTGCCGAGATGGAAACTCTTTTCTGAACACTCTTCTCTTACCGCTGGAGCTCAGATGAACACCGCTTACTTTCTGATTAACACAATTTTTGATATCTACCTCATGGTGGTGCTGCTGCGCGTCTGGTTGCAGTGGGCCCGCGCCGACTTCTACAACCCCATGAGCCAGATGGTGGTCAAGGTGACCAATCCGCTGGTGATACCGCTGCGCCGGGTCATCCCTGGCTTCGGTGGGGTGGACATGGCCTCGGTGCTGCTGGCGATTATCATTGCCTTCGCCAAACTGGCACTGCTCAAGAGCATGAACGTGCTGCTGGCCGACTGGCTCACCATCAGCCTGTTTGCCGCCCTGACAGTGCTGAAAAAATCGGGTTCCATGATCTTCTGGGTACTGCTGATCCGCGCCATCCTGAGCTGGGTCAGCCAGGGTCGCAACCCCATCGAACACGTGATGCACCAGCTGACCGAGCCCTTCTTGGCCCCTATCCGCCGCATCCTGCCCGCTCTGGGCGGGCTGGATCTTTCCGTGCTGGTCGCCTTTATCGGGCTGCAGGCCATCAACTATCTGCTGGGTGATCTGTTCGGCCAGCTGTGGTGGATGATTTGATGCCAGCCGTCCTGCGGGAAGGGGATGAGCTGATATTGCATCTGATGATCCAGCCCAAGGCGAGCCGGGATCAGATCGTCGGATTGCACGGAGACGAGTTGAAAGTGGCCATCACGGCGCCGCCGGTGGATGGCCAGGCCAACAGCCACTTGATCAAGTACCTGGCCAAGCAGTTCAAGGTGGCCAAGGGACAGGTTCGCATAGTGCGCGGGGAGCTGGGACGGCACAAGACGGTTGCCATCGAGTCGCCCAGGCAGATCCCCGCCGAGATCCATGCCCTGCTGGAGACTCAGGGATAACACGAGAAGGATGACACCATGAAAACAGCCTGGATAAGCTGCCTGCTGGCACTGCTGATGACGTTACCGCTGCGGGCGGAACAAATGAAGGAGCTAGGGCCCTGGCAGGTGCACTACAGCGCCTTCAACTCCAGCTTCCTTACTCCGGACGTGGCCAAGGCCTACGGTCTGGAGCGCAGTCGCTACAACGGCATCATCAATATCGCTGTGCAGAACAAGCAAGGGGTGGCACAGGCGGTGGGGATCACGGGCGAGGCCAAGAACCTCACCGGCACCCTGCGCACCCTGACCTTCCAGGAGGTCAAGGAGGGGGACGCCATCTACTATCTGGCTGTGCTGCCCTATCGCAACCAGGATACCTACCAGTTCACCTTGAAGATCATGGGGGAGGGGCAGCAACAGACGCTCACCTTCCAGCAGACCTTCTACGTCGACTGAGGCAAGTGTCTCGTTCGATAAATGAAAAAGCCCCGAACTCAGGTTCGGGGCTTTTTCATTCGGCTGATTCAGCTGGCGGGCGTGAAGTCGTGGATCTCCCCCGGTCTCGGGTTGAAGCGGGGGTCCTGATCCTGGTGATGCGTCGCCCACTCCATGGCCTGACAGAAGCTCTCCTGCTTGGCAAATTCGTCGCGCATCTGATCGATGGCCCGCTCGGCCAGGCGTCGCTTCATCTTGCTGGCATTGCGATCGCTGAATTGCTGGTGCTGGGTCAGCATCCAGTCCGTGAACGCCTGACGGCATTGTGACTCGCTTGCAGCGTGGGCAGGCAGTGTGACCAGCAGGGGGATCATCAATAAGAAACGCATAACAAACCGGATAAGAGAGTGAGGGTTGATGGAAAGGGCGGCATTTTATGCCTAAAACGTGAGCATGAACAGCCCTGAATAGGGGCCAGTCAGGCTGGCCCCCGCATGATCAGTGCTTGATGAGGTAGAGCTGGCGGCTATAGGCCACGTCTTCCGGGTTGTTGATGGGATACCCCTTGAGCCAGGGTTTGATCAGCCGTGCATTGGTGTACTGATAGATGGGGGCGATCGGCGCCTCATCTTGCAAGATGGACTCGGCTTCGTCGAACAGGCGGGCTCGCTCACCGGGATCCCGGCTCTTGGCTGCTTGAGTCAGGATCTCGTCATAGCGTGCGTTGGCGAAGCGTGCCATGTTGCCACTGTGCCGGGAGCCCCACAGGCCGAGGAAGGCGGAAGGATCGTTGTAATCGGCCACCCAGGAGGAACGGATCACCTCGAACTGACCGCTCTGGCGGCTGTCGAGATAGGTTTTCCACTCCTGATTGGTGAGCTCGACTTGCGCCCCCAGTTTCTGCTTCCACAGGTTGGCGATGGCCAGCGCCATTTTCTTGTGGATTTCGGCGGTGTTGTAAAGCAGGGTCAGCTTGAGCGGCTTGGCCGGGCCATAGCCCGCCTCTTGCAGCAATGCTCTGGCCCTGGCATCGAGATCTTGCTGGCTGGTGCTGGAGAGCAGGTTGGCCTTGGGTTCAAAATCGGCCGTCACATCCGGCGTGAAGCGATAAGCCGGTTTCTCGCCAGTGCCCAGTACCTTGGCGGCAATGAGGCCGCGGTCGATGGTGTAGGAGAGCGCCTTGCGCACCCGCACATCGTTCAGCGGTGGCAGCTGGGTATTGAAGGCGTAGTAGTAGGTGCCGAGTTGATCCGGGGTATGGACCTCACCCGGGATCTGCTGCATCAGCTTGTGATACTGCTCCTTGGGGAAGGATTCCGTGATGTGCAGATCCCCTGCCAGGTAGCGATTGGTGGCAGCGGTTTCCTGGTTGATGGGGACGAAGGTGACCTTGGTCAGCACTGTATGAGCCCTGTCCCAGTAATGGGGATTGGGGGCCAACTCCAGCTTCTCGTTCACCACCCGTTGGCTCAGCACGAAGGCGCCGTTGCCGACCAGCTTGCCCGGCTGGGTCCACTGGTTGCCGTACTGTTCCATGCTTGCCTGATGCAGGGGTGACAGGCTGGGGTGGGTCAGCAGGCTCAGAAAATAGGGCACAGGCTGGGAGAGGGTCACCTGCAGCGTGTGCTCGTCGAGGGCTTTTACCCCGAGCGCCTCGGGCGGCAGCTTGCCAGCCACTATCTCGTCCACCTTGGTGAAGTGAGCCAGCTGGGCAAACCAGGCGAAGGTGGCGGCCTCCTTTGGATCAACCAGCTTGCGCCAGCCGTAGACGAAGTCGGCAGCCTTGACCTTGTCACCGTTGGACCAGCGTGCATCCGGTCGCAAATGGAAGGTAAACTGCTGATTGTCCTTGTTGTCCCACCGCGTCGCGACGCCGGGCAGCACCTTGCCATCCGGCCCCTGGGTCAGCAGCCCCTCGTAGAGGTCTCGCAATACCTGCAGTTCGGGCAGGCCGACCAGCTTGAGCGGGCTCAGGCTTGCCGGTTCGTCTTTCAGGTGACGCACGACGGCCTGTTCGGCGGCGAGTTGGGTGCCGGGCGGAACATCGGCGGCCTGGACACAGGCACAACCCAGCAGGGCCAGCAAGGGACTCCATCCTTTCATGGTTAATCCTTCAAATAGTGTGAAGCGGGGAGAAAACTCGGCGAGAAATGATCGCCGGCAGACGGGAAATCATGATATCCCCTTTGCTGGTCAGACCGCCAGTGTGAGTCCCTGGAATTCAGGGACGGTATGGAACCTAACTTGACCCGCTGATCTGCGGTCAGGGGAAGAGGAGTGAAGGATGAGAGCATGGATCCTGCTGGCCTTGGCCATCAGTCAGGGCGCCTGGGCGCTGGCGCCTTGTGAGCGCGAGACGCAGGTCGGCAGCTGGTGCGAGGTGAACATAGATCAGTTGCATCCGACCCAGGGCGGTGTTGGCCAGATCCAGGTCGACAACACGCAAGCAAAGCTGCTGGGGAAAAGTGCCAAGCAGCTTGATAAAGTGATGAAAAAGAAAGAGATCCCCATCGTCATAGCACCGGATGGCGGCTACTGGCTGGTGGACAGGCATCACCTCACCAAGGCGCTGTGGCAACTGGGGGTGAAGCAGGCCAGGGTCAAGGTGATAGCGCGGCTGCAGGACAAGTCCAGCTTCTGGAGCCAGATGCAGGGTAATCACTGGGCCTGGCTCAAGGATGAGAAGGGCGCCCCTCTGACACCGGAGCAGTTGCCTGCCCATATTGGCGACTTGCCCGATTACCCCTACCGGACTGTGGCGGGCATGCTGCAGGATGCGGGTTATTTCGAGAAGCGGGATCAGGTCTATTTTGTCGAGTTTGCCTGGACCAGCTGGCTCGGCCAGCAGCTGAACTGGCTACCGGTCGATGGCGCCAGCTTGATGGAACGTCTCAATCAGGCCAAACGGTTGGCGTGCAGCAGCAAGGCCAGTGATCTGCCCGGTTATCCCGGCAAGCAGTGTCGGGTCAACCAGTCACGCAGCGGCAGCTGAATCAGGGGAACAGCAGGTCGAGTAAGGGGCGCCCGGGCGCCCCTTACTCGTGTTTTTACTCCTGTTCGGCTGAGCGCCAGCGAGCGGCGGCCTGTTCCAGCAGCGCCACCTCTCCTTGCTGGATCAGCGGCAGCAGGGCTTGCACCTGCTCATCCGGCCAGTCCCACCAGGCCAGCGTTTGCAGCCGTGTTGTTTCTTGCACAGTAAAGCGCTGGCGGATCACCCTGGCGGGCGTACCCGCCACCATGCAGTAAGGTGGCACGTCCTGTGTCACCAGGCTGCGGGCGGCGATAATGGCGCCATCCCCGATAGTGACCCCCGGCATTATCATGGCGTCCATCCCGATCCAGACATCGTTGCCGATACGGGTATCGCCGGCGGGGCGGTAGCTGCGCTTGAGGGCATCCAGATCGGCAAACGGATAGGTGCTGATAAACGCCGGGTTGTGGGTGTGGTTGCCTCCCATGATGATCTTCACGCCCGCGGCGATTTGCACATAGTCTCCGATATGGAGCCTGTCTATGTGCCAGAGCGGCTCCCAGCCGGTGTCGGGTGATCGGCTCCAGTTGTCACCGTGCAGATAGCGCACGGCCTCCTCTTCAAAAGGACCGTCCCAGGCCCCCGAGTAGTAGCTGTGCTGCCCCTTGAGGCTGATGTTGGGATTGGTCACCGTCAGATGCAGGTACTCGACCTGCGACCAGTGTTGGCAGTGCTTCATGGCTATGTTCCTCGTTCAATGGATAAAGGGATAAATGGCGCGAGGAGCGCAGCTAATAGATCCAGACCAGCAGGCGGGGCACGCACAGTGTCGAGCAGCCGAGCGCCTGGGGTAAACGGGGTCGCAACATGAAAAGGGGATCCTGACAGTGGAGGCCAGATGATGGGGCCGGATGGTAAGACATGAGAAGGGCGATGCCAACCGGTTGAACGCCTTGCTGGTCAAATCCTGCACAAAAGGTCAGGTTGATATTCATTCTCAACTGGGCATGATAAGGATCCCACCCATAGACTCGGGAGATCAGCATGACCCATCATATCTGGCAGCGTTACATGCTGGAGGCGGAAAACGCACTGGGCGCGGGGGCGCTGGGTGCGGCTATTTGCCTCTATCAGCAAGCCCTTGCCGAAGTGTACGAACTGGCCAGCGATGATCTGGATGAGCTGGCCAGCATGCGGGTGGCCACCTGCCATCGACTGGCGGATTTCTGGCGCGCCATGGAAGAGCCAGCCTATGAGCTGCGCTACCTCAAGCTTGCCTCCGAGCTGGTGACGGCGCTGGTGCCCCAGTGCCCGAACCGGGAGTGCGAGTCCCTTGTCAGCGAGCTGGGTTGCTGCCAGGCGGCGCTCATCTCCTTCCTCAAGCGCCACCCCAATCCCGAGATCGCCCGACTGATCCAGCTGCAGGACAAGGTACAGGGCTGCGAGCTGATAGGTCGTTTTCGTCTCAACTGAGGATCAGGCCCTGGGTTTGAGCCTTTGCGCTATCCTGTGTTGCGCCTCTTCCCCCTGCAAGGCGAGGGAGAAGGCGCGCGCCTCCAGATCGATGACGAAGTGCACCGCCTGTTTCAGCTCCTGTTTGAGCAGTGCCTTGCTCTTTTGCAGCGCCTTGGGCGGCTTGGCCGCCAGCTTCAATCCCTGATCCCGAGCCAGTGCCAGCAGCTCGTCGGCGGCAACTACCCGGTTGGCCAGACCCAGGCGCAGTGCTTCATCAGCATCGATGGCCTCGGCCAGCAGCAAGAGTTCCGCCGCCTTCAGATGACCCACGGCGCGGGGCAGCAGCAGGCTGGAGGCAAACTCCGGCACCACCCCCAGTTCGACGAACGGCAGTTGCAGCCGGGCATTATCCCCCAGATAGACAAGATCGCAGTGCAGCAGCAAGGTGGTGCCGATCCCGACGGCAGGGCCACCGACGGCGGCGATGACGGGCTTGGGAAAATCCGCCAGTGTGTGCAGGAACTGCAGTATGGGGTCATCGGCATCCAGACTCGATTTGCCCATGAAGTCCGCCAGATCGTTGCCGGCGGTGAAACAATTGCTTTGTCCCTGTATCAGCAACACGTGTACGGCGTCATCTTGTGTCGCTTGCCGCAGTGCCTGAGTGAGCGCACGATACATGTCGGTATTGAGGGCATTGCGCTTGTCGGGGCGATTGAAGGTCAGGGTGAGCAAGCCATCCTGCTGCTCGGCAACGATAATGGGGTCCATGTCTAAATCCTTGTTATCACAGGCTGCCAAAAGATTACTGCTGCGGTAAGCTTCACGGCGTTTAACAACATCATAAAAGGATTTCAACCATGTTTAAACGTGCGTTTTACTCCCTGCTGGCGCTCGGTCTGGCCGCACCGGCCCTGGCCAAGGTCGAAGCCGTCGATGGTTATGTGCGCCTGTTGCCTCCGGGATCCCCCAATACCGCGGCTTTTCTGGTGCTGAAAAATGACGCCGACAAGCCGGTGAAGCTGGTGGCCGCGGCCTCGCCCGAGGTGGGGCGCGCCGAGCTGCACACCCATCTGCATGAAAATGGCGTCATGAGAATGCGCCAGGTCGAGAGCATAGCGATCCCGGCCAAGGGGGAAGTGGCACTGAAACCGGGCAGCTTTCATGTGATGTTGTTCGAGGTACGCGAGTTGTCACAAGGCACTCCTTTCCCGCTGACCCTGACCATGGATGATGGCCAGACGCTGGAATTGAGCCTGCCAGTGAAGCCGATTGAACCCATGGCAGGGATGCAGCACTGACATTAATGGACGCTTGTTCAGCTTTTTGCACTGTGTATTCCCGCCACACTGGGTAAAATGATGGCCTTTCCAGTCCATAAGAGAGTGAAATGATGAAGAAGACCTTGATTGCCGGTTGTGTGCTGGCCCTGTTCAGCCAGGCTGCCATGGCCGCTGATGACTGGCGTATCGCTGCCGGTGCCGATGTATGGAACGCTCAGGGCAGCGGCCAGATTGACGGTATCGGGGCCAACGGCAGCTATGACGAGAACTACAACTGGAGCGGCTACCTGCAACTGGAGCACGGCATCATTCTGCTGCCCAACGCCAAGTTCGAGATCTCCGATTTCGGTACCAGCGGTGGTGCCCTCAACAACGATCTGACGGCCTACGACCTGAGCCTCTACTATCGCCTGTTCAACAACGACCTGTTCCAGATCGATCTGGGCCTGACCGGTCGTCGTTACGATGGCGATTTCAACACCCAGCACTACTCCTATGACAAGGATGTGCTGATGGCTTACACCGGTGCCGAAGTGCGCATTCCGGGTACCGGCTTTGCCGCCTTTGGCGATGCCCGTGTGCAGGACGCCGACAACTATGACTACCGTCTAGGTGGCTCCTACAAGTTCGCAGCCGTACCTCTCAAGGTCCGTGCCGGCTGGCGTGATGCGAGCATGGACTTCGATCGCGTTGATCAGCGTGTAGATGGCTGGTTCATCGGCGGCGAATTCACATTCTGATCTGACTGACAGGAGCTGATAATGGGTCACATCATAGTGACGGGGGCCGGGTCCGGTCTGGGCCGAGCCCTGACCATAGGACTGGTTGAACGGGGCCATCAAGTCTCCATGATGGGGCGTCGTTATCAGCGACTGCAGCAGCAGGAACTACTGCTCGGGAGCGCCGTGATCGGCATAGTCGCCGATCTGGCGCACCACGAAGACGTGGATGTGGCGTTTGCCGCCGCCGTGGAGTGGGGTGGTCTGCCGGAGCTGGTGCTGCACTGTGCCGGCACTGGCGAGTTCGGCCCGGTCGGTGTCTACACCGCCGAGCAGATCCGCCGGGTGATGGAGAGCAATCTGGTCTCCACCATACTGGTGGCCCAGCAGACGGTACGCCTCATCGGCGAGAGGGGCGGCGTGCTGGCCAATGTGCTCTCCTCCGCCGCTCAGGTAGGCAAGGCCAACGAGAGTCTCTACTGTGCCTCCAAGTGGGGTATGCGCGGCTTTCTGGAGTCCTTGCGCGCCGAGCTGAAGGACTCTCCATTGCGACTGGTGAACCTCTATCCGAGCGGGATCCGCAGCGAATTCTGGGACAACACGGATCACGTCGACCCGAGCGGTTTCATGACACCGGAAGATGCGGCCGCCTACATGCTGGATGCGCTGGAAGCCAGAAGCAGCTGTCACGTGACAGACCTCTTTATCGGTCGCAACTAGGCCCCGTCGTCAGCCAGTACGCCACTGCTGTGATGCACTTCAAGGCCTGCTGCCCACCTCTGGGGAGCGGGCCTTATCACAGCGCCCAGATGGTGCATCGAGTTGCCTCACGTCAAGCACGGGCTGCAGCTCCTCGAATGCCTTGCTTCCTACCGCCTGCCAGGCGCCCGTTCAACCCCTTCCCGCTACGCCAATCTCCCCAACACCATTTGCACGCCTGCTGTTTATGGCTGGCTCACCAGTTCCTTCATCAAGTCTTTCAGCCATATCAGTGCGGGTTGCTGCGCATGAACCGGGTGCCAGACACAGTTGAGGTGGTAATCCGGCACATCCACAGGCAGGGGCAGGCTTTTCAGCGGCCAGTGGTTGGCGAGCAGTTCGGCCACCATGCTGGGCAGCACCAGCAGGTGGTCGCTCTGGCTGACAATGGTCGCTGCCGACATATAGCTCTGGCTGTTGACCGAGATGGTGCGGCTGTGGCCCAGGGTGCTGAGGTAGCGATCCAGACTCGCCTCCGAGGTGCCCAGCGGCGAGTGGAACACATGGGGCATCTCGATAAGCTGCTGCAAGGTGATCCGCTCCTCCTCCAGCTCCAGGGTGGCGCGCACCAGACCGGCCAGGGGCTCGGTGAGCCAGGTCTCCTTGCCCAGATACCTCGGCACCTGCATGTATTCGTCAAACCCCAGCACCAGATCGATCTCGCCGCTTGCCAGCTCGGCTTCCGGCAGCGTGTCGCGCAGTATGCGGATCTCTATGGTGACGCCGGGTGCCAGCTTCTTGAGGCGCTGCATAAGCGGCGGGATCAGCACGCACTCCACATAGTCAGTGGTACAGAGCACGAAGCGCCGTTTGGACTGGCTCGGTTCGAACACCTCCTCGTCGCTCAGTTGCTGCTCCAGCAGCCGCAGCGCCTGCTGTACCCCCAGATGCAGTCGCTGGGCGCGGGGAGTGGGTAGCATGCCTTGCGGGGTTCGCACCAGCAGCGGGTCGCCAAAGAAGGTGCGCAGCCGGCCGAGGGCGTGGCTCATGGCAGGCTGACTGATAAACAGCGCTTCGGCGGCGCGGGTGACGCTGCCCTGTGTCATCAGGGCGTCAAAGGCGAGCAGCAGATTGAGGTCGAGCTGGTGCAGTTTCATGGAGGGATTATTTGCCTTGTTTATGGGACAATCCATCCTATTCATTTGATGGATGTGAGCGCAACTTCTTACACTGCGGCCACACTCATTTTTTCCCGGGTGCGCCAGGCGGTTGCGCAGCCGATGACCAACTGGTGGGCCGTCCGGCACGCTGCCGGGGCGATCGCCCGCCCGTTTCCCCTCTTACCGGCCCTGTGAGGCCCGCAAGGATATTGCGATGAGCATCAAGACTATTGACTCCACCCCTGCTGCTGACGGTTTCACCATGCCCGCCGAGTGGGCACACCAGCAGGCCGTCTGGATGATCTGGCTGTTTCGCCCGGACAACTGGCGTGAGGCCGGTCGCTTCGCGCAAGCCACCTTCGCCAAGGTAGCCGATGCCATAGGGCAGGCCACCCCTGTCTTTATGGGAGTGCCAGCCCAGTTTATGGAGCAGGCCCGCGCCATCATGCCCGCTCATGTGACCCTGGTCGAAATGGCCAGTGATGACTGCTGGGCCCGCGACACTGGCCCGACCGTGGTCACCAACGCCGCTGGCGAGTGCCGTGGTGTGGATTGGGGTTTCAACGCCTGGGGCGGCCACAAGGGCGGGCTCTACTATCCCTGGGATCAGGATGAAAAAGTGGCGGCCCAGATGCTGGAACAGCACGGCATGGATCGCTACGACGCGCCGCTCATTCTGGAAGGGGGCTCCATCCACGTCGATGGCGAAGGCACCTGCCTGACCACAGCCGAGTGCCTGCTCAACGAAAACCGCAACCCGCACCTGAGCAAGGAGCAGATCGAAGCTTATCTGCGCGACTATCTGGGCGTGAAGAGCTTTATCTGGCTGGACGAGGGCGTCTACATGGACGAAACCGACGGCCACATCGACAACATGTGCTGCTTCGTGCGCCCGGGTGAAGTGGCCCTGCACTGGACCGACGATGAGAACGACCCCCAGTACACCCGCTCCCTGGCCGCCCTCAAGGTGCTGGAAGCGGTGGTCGATGCCAAGGGCCGCAAGCTGAAAGTGTGGAAGCTGCCCCAGCCGGGCCCGCTCTACTGCACTGAAGAGGAGTCTGCCGGTGTCGAGAGCGGTACCGGTGTGCCGCGCGAGGCTGAAGGTCGTCTGGCCGGTTCCTATGTGAACTTCCTCATCACCAACGATCGCATCGTCTACCCGCTGCTGGATGCCGCCACCGATGGCGAAGCCCAGCGCATTCTGGAAGAGATTTTCCCGCAGCATAAAGTGGTCGGCGTACCGGCTCGCGAGATCCTGCTGGGAGGTGGCAATATTCACTGCATTACTCAGCAAATCCCTTCTGGTCAGTAAGCTGGCCGAAGAGTGTAGAAATTCAAAACCCCACGCAGTGGGGTTTTATCTCTTGCTTGCGTGATGGTCGCAGGCGCTGATGCCGCGACCATCATTACAAACAGTCACCCTTTTACAGGAGATCCAAATGATCGAAGTGACAGAGGTTTCCATTGCCGAGCTGCGCGGTGCGCTCGAATCAGGCCGCACCACAGCGGTCGAACTGGTCAAGGCCTATCTGGCCCGGATCAAAGCCTACAATGGCCCCGAGACACAAACCCGCCTCAACGCCGTCGTGGTGCCCAACCCCGACGCGCTGAAAGAGGCGCAAGATTCTGACGCCCGCCGCGCCCGTGGTGAGGTCTTAAGCCCGCTCGACGGCATCCCCTACACCGCCAAAGACAGCTATCTGGTCAAGGGGCTGACGGCCGCCTCCGGCAGCCCGGCCTTCAAGGATCTGGTAGCCCAGCGCGATGCCTTTACTGTTGAGCGCCTGCGTGCCGCCGGTGCCATCTGCCTTGGCAAAACCAATATGCCGCCGATGGCCAATGGTGGCATGCAGCGCGGCGTCTATGGCCGTGCCGAGAGCCCCTACAACGCCGACTACCTGACAGCGCCGTTTGCCTCCGGCTCCTCCAACGGTGCCGGTACCGGCACAGCCGCCAGCTTCTCCGCCTTCGGTCTGGCGGAAGAGACCTGGTCGAGCGGCCGTGGCCCTGCCTCCAACAACGGCCTCTGTGCCTACACACCATCCCGTGGCGTGATTTCGGTGCGTGGCAACTGGCCGCTGACCCCGACCATGGACGTGGTGGTGCCCTACGCCCGCACCATGGCGGATCTGCTGGAAGTGCTCGACGTAGTGGTCGCCGATGATGCCGATACCCGTGGCGATCTGTGGCGCATGCAGCCCTGGGTCAAGATCCCCAAGGCATCGGAAATTCGTCCGGTTTCTTATCTTGAGCTGGCTGCCAAGCCTGATGCACTCAAGGGCAAGCGCCTCGGTGTGCCGCGCATGTTTATCAACAAGGATGAACTGGCTGGCACCAGCGAAACCCCCGGGATCGGTGGCCCGACCGGTCAGCGTATCCATACCCGTCCGTCGGTGATCGCCTTGTGGGAACAGGCCCGTCAGGCGCTGGAAGCCGCTGGCGCCGAAGTCATCGAAGTGGACTTCCCACTGGTCTCCAACTGCGAAGGGGACAGACCCGGCGCGCCGACCGTGTTCAATCGTGGCATAGTTTCACCTGAGTTTCTCAACGACGAGCTGTGGGAGCTCTCCGGCTGGGCATTCGACGACTTCCTGCGCGTCAATGGCGATCCCAAGCTCAATAAATTGGCCGATGTGGATGGCCCCAAGATCTTCCCCCACGATCCGGGCACCTTGCCGAACCGCGAGGGGGATCTGGCGGCCGGTATGGACGAGTACGTCAATATGGCCAAGCGCGGCCTCAAGCGTTTTGACGAGATTGCCTCCGTGCCGGACGGCCTGCGCGGCCTTGAAAAGACCCGCAAGCTGGATCTGGAGGATTGGATGGACGAGCTCAAACTCGACGCCGTGCTATTCCCCACCGTCGCCGACGTCGGCCCGGCTGACGCGGACGTGAATCCGGCCTCTGCCGATATCGCCTGGAGCAACGGCATCTGGGTCGCCAACGGCAACCTCGCCATTCGCCATCTCGGCGTACCGACCGTCACAGTCCCCATGGGCGTCATGGCCGATATCGGCATGCCGGTGGGCCTGACCTTCGCCGGTCGCGCTTATGACGACAACAAGCTGCTGCGCTTTGCCTCGGCCTTTGAGTCCACCGGCAGCAAGCGCAAGGTGCCGCCGCGTACCCCGCCGCTGGCCTGATTGCTGTTGGGAGTTAAATATCTCGGGTTCATTCTGAGATAATGGAAAAAAACCACCTGTAATTTGCGGGTGGTTTTTCTTTATAAGATTATTTACAGTTATCTACAACATAAACTCAATTTATAATAAAGTTACTATTTTTAAATTAAAGTGGTTTCTTTGTTCCTTGATATGAATTGTGAGTTCTTATCAAAATAAATCCTCCTCATCGAAGGAGTCATTTTGATCATTTTTTTCTATTGGCTTGCCATTTTTAATTTTATGCTCTTCATGTTGATATGTAACGCCTTTTATTTCATGGATGGCTAATGAATTAATGTCTAGCTGCAAAGATATATTTATTTGTTCCTCTGTATCTATGCCATAGAAATGTTTTCTTTTGGTTTTTACTTCTTTTTTACATATCTCAGGAGATAAATATTGATGATATGAGTCATCATCGCAATCGTATTCGTACATTGTAACTGCATATTCTGTTTTTTTGTTTTCAGCGCCAGCTACAGCAGATGACTTAGTGAATAACACTATGTTGTAGCTAGACTCATTGCTATTTTCATCGCTTGCCTTTTGAGTTGATTTGAACTTTATACCATCAAGAGCATTCACTTCAGAAACGGAGAGATATTCAGACACAGCTTGAGTTATCAAGTATTCGCTATCTGTTCTCGCACCTGAAATGGGAATGGTGAGCTTATATGATAATCTTTTTAAGAATGATGATATTGCGAGTTTTTCGGTCGTTGCAGGATCAAATAGACTATCCGTTGACGGTATTAATTTGTCTAAAGCAGATATATCTAGTATCCGTAGTGGCCTTACTGGCTTGAACTGAGCAACAACAACATAACTACCTACGGCAGGCCTTACCTCTGCAATCGCTATATCAGAAGACATAGCTCCATAGAAAACAGGTATTCCCTGTGCATTCATTCGGCCTGATGTAGCATATTGATGAGGTGGTGGTCCAAATTCATTTTCAGGATGTTTTAAGGCATTCTCAACTTTATCTAGGCTATCAAATACTCGGGCTCTAAATAATGAAGTATTACTATCAATGTAAGTTATCGCATTGCTGCCGTCATGCGTTATATGTGATTCAAGATCGCTAAATATTTGTTCAAAGAAGGCTTTTACATGAGAATTGAAAAATCTAGCTTCACTCTGCAATGATGTTTTAATCTCTTCCCATTTGACGTCTAACTCTTCTGTTAAATGATGAGTTCTCTTGTAAGTAAAATCATCATCGTATGTGATTGTACAGTCATAATGGTCATTGTAATTTTCTTGCAGAATTTCATGAAGATCTGACTGGATTTCATCATCTACGCCAAGGCATTCATAAATCACTTCTTCTGCTGATTCACCAAACACATATCCATAATATAAATCTCCATTAGTCCTGCATGTATAGTATAGTGAAAATACATTATGCATAGGTTCTGCTAAGTCATCTAGTGGGATTGTTTTACGCCTGCTTTTACAGTAGCTGCATCTATGGATGTTTTCACCATTTGTTTTGATAAACTTACTGATATATTCTTCACTCACGCATTTGTAGCAAATAAATTTCTCACAAGACATAGTTTAAATACCAAAGATAATTCTTTAAATATTTCACAATGGTACTATCTTATTAATTTATAATCACTCCCTGAGATACCGTCACAGATCACACTTCAGGGCCGTAGGTACGAATAGCGAAGCGTATTCGGACAATCGCGAACAGGTTGTGGCCGATAAGCAGGTGATATTCAGAGTTTCCTGCTGGCCTTGCCATGACTCGATGCGTGGCGGTATGCGGACGATTACGCTGCGCTAATCGGCCCTACATTATTGGGCTTATTGTGTTACCTCCCCCTCATCCCCACCCCTTCTCCCGCAAGGGGAGAAGGGAGCAAATACGCTCCGCTGATTGTGCGTTGGCTCTGTGGTGCGGTTGGATATGAGTGGCTTGGAATTGGCACGGGCCATCCCCTCTCCCTCGGGAGAGGGTTAGGGTGAGGGGCTGCAATCTGTGCTGTAGGTTCGAATAGCGAAGCGTATTCGGACGTTCGCGAATAGGAGGTCGCTGCTGATATTCCCTGACTTCACCTTCTCTTCACAGAAGCCCATTTTCCCCTCACAAATCCCCCGTATCTTCTGCCCACTGCGTAAAGGGCCCGGCTTGCCACAGGGGTGGCGAGGGGGCGGTTGTATCGAGGGAGCAAGATGATGAAAGGTTGGATGAAATGTGGGCTGGCCGGAGCTGTGGTGCTGGTGGCGAGTTTCTGGGGCGGCAGCGTGCATGCGGCGGCGATCTCCCTCACTCAGGTGAGCGGCCCCGTGTATGTCGTAGAGGATAACTACTACGTCAAAGAGAACTCCATGGTCTATTTCGGGGCCAAGGGGGTGACGGTAGTGGGGGCGACCTGGACGCCGGATACCGCCCGCGAGCTGCACAAGCTGATCAAACGGGTCAGCAACAAGCCTGTGCTGGAGGTGATCAACACCAACTACCACACGGACAGGGCAGGGGGTAACGCCTACTGGAAGTCCATCGGTGCCAAGGTGGTATCGACCCGCCAGACCCGGGATCTGATGAAGAGCGACTGGGCCGAGATCGTCGCCTTTACCCGCAAGGGGCTGCCGGAGTACCCGGACTTGCCGCTGGTGCTGCCGAACGTGGTGCACGATGGCGACTTCACCCTGCAAGAGGGCAAGCTGCACGCCTTCTACGCGGGCCCGGCCCACACGCCGGACGGCATCTTTGTCTACTTCCCTGACCAGCAGGTGCTCTATGGCAACTGTATCCTCAAGGAGAAGCTGGGCAACCTGAGCTTTGCCAATGTGAAGGCTTATCCCCAGACGCTGGATCGACTGAAAGCGATGAAGCTGCCCATCAAGATTGTGGTCGGCGGTCATGACTCGCCACTGCACGGCCCAGAGCTTATCGATCACTACCAGGCGCTGATCAAGGCCGCCCCGCAGGCATAAAGAGCCAGGGCGCAGAGATAACAAGAAGCGGCGCACCCTTGAAGGGGGTCAGCCAGAGAAAACGCCCGAACGGGCGTTTTCCTGTTTCTAGCGCACCGGATTTTCTGTGGCTGATTTCCGAGTCTTGCCGGTCGGCAGCTTGCCCCCGGCATTAAGGCTGTTCAAGCCGGGTGCGCTTTCATAAGATGGATTTCTCTCTGGCTAGGCAGCAACAAGTGACTGTTATGCAACATAAATCCCTCGAGCGGCTGAAGCAGGCCTTTATCACCGGCATGTGGGCGTCGCTTGCCAGCATCATCATCGGCTTCGCCTTCAAGGTGTGGCTGGCGCAGTGGGTGGCCAAGGGGGATCTGGCGCTGTTCAACAGCGTGGTGGATTTGATCTCCCTCTCCTTGATCCTGATGACCGGCTTTCGCTCCTCCATGGTGGTGAGCTACTCCCAGACCAAAAACGACAGAGACATCATCAATATCTTCCGCTACTTCCTCATCGGCATTGTGCTGCTCACCTGGGGGCTGGTGATCCCCTATATCAAGCACGGGCTCCATATCCGGGTGGAGTACCTGCAACTGGTGGGGGTCATCTTCGGGCTGGGGCTCAAGGTCTATTTCACCAATCTGGTGGCCATGTACCGCATGTACGATATCTCCAACAGGGTCACCTGGCTGGAGCCGCTCGCCAACGCCCTGATGTTTATGGCCTGCTACTTCGGGCTGGGGATGGATGCACTCTCGTCGCTCTTCTACGGGCTGACGCTATCGTCGCTGGGCATTGCCCTCTATATGTATATTTATCGCCGCCGGGACATCGCCACCCGGCCGCTGGCCAAAGTCGAACTCGGCCCCGAGATGCGCAGCTATGTGAAGAAGAGCTTTACCGCGTCCCTCGAGGCGGGGGCCAGTATCCTGATGATCTACATCACAGTGCTGCTCACCATACGCCACTTCAGCATCGACGAGCTGGGGGATTTCCAGGTGGTGGTGCGCCCCATCTTCACCTATATGACGCTGCTGTTTGTCTTCCCCATCTACCGCTTCGTGCTGCCCGAGCTGGCGGTCAATCTGCGCAACGGCGATCACCGCCAGATCAGGATGATCCGCCGCTGGATCTTCCGCCTCTCCGCCATCGTCAGTCTGGTGTTTTTTGTACTGATGCTGCTGGCGGGCAAGCCACTGGTGTTGCTGCTGTTCCCCGTCGACTATGTGGGCGCCGTGCCCGTGCTGTTCCATTTCTCCATCTTCTTTATCTTCATGATGCTCAATGGCTATCAGCTCGCCTATATCAAGGCCCATGGCCACTTTACCCAGAGCCTGCTGATCCGCCTGGTCGGCATAGTGGCGCTGGTCGCCGCCTACTATCTAGTGGCCGAGTTCACCAGCAACGTGGTGGCCATTATCGTGGCGCTCGGCCTCGGTTATATGGCGATGTTTATTCTCTCCACCCTGGCGGAGCGGCAGATCCTGAAATCCCTGCCACTGGTGCTGGCGACCCGCTAGGTGTTCAGTAGCCAAGGGTGGTGCTGGTCTGTATTGGATAATGAAAAACGCCCATTCGGGCGTTTTTCATTGGTGGGATTGAGGCGGCTTAACGCTTGCCCTTGCCGCTCTTGTTACCGCTTAGGGCCTGCTTTCTGGCTCTCTGTTTCTGGGCGGCCTTGCCGTTGCGGCGTGGCTCGGGTTCGAAACGGGTGAGGTCTGGCTCAAAGCCCGGGAACCACTGCTGGGGCAGGCGAGTGTCGAGCACGGCTTCCACCTTTTCCAGCAGCGGCGCATCTTCCGGGCTGAACAATGTGATGGCCAGCCCCTTGTTGCCGGCGCGGCCGGTACGACCGATGCGGTGGACGTAATCTTCGGCCACAAAGGGGAATTCAAGGTTAATCACGTAGTTGAGATCCAAGATATCGAGACCGCGGGCAGCCACGTCGGTGGCGACCAGGGCTTGCAGGGTGCCGGCGCGAAATTCCAGCAGCACTTTTTCTCGCGCCCCTTGCGACAGATCGCCGTGGAAGGCCAGCGCATTGATGCCCGCCTTGCCAAGCTGCTGGGTCAGCTTGTCGGCCCCCTGACGGGTGCGGCTGAAGATAAGCACCGGCGCCCACCCCTTCACCTTGATCAGGTGTTCTACCAACGCCAGCTTGCGCTCGCCATCCACCGCATAGACCCGCTGCTCCACCTCGGCCGCCGTTGTGTTGCGCGGTGCCACTTCGATCAGCTCAGGGTCGCGCAGCAATACACGGCTCAAGGCAAACAGGTTGTCATCGCAGGTGGCCGAAAACAGCAGGGTCTGGCGATCCGCCGGTATCTGTTTGAGCAGCGCCTTGATCTCGTCCATAAAGCCCATGTCGAGCATGCGGTCCGCCTCGTCAAACACCAGATGGCTGAGGTGTTCAAGGCTCAAGGCCCCCTGACGCAGATGGTCGAGCAGGCGGCCCGGGGTGGCGATCAGCAGATCCACCCCGGTTTTCAGCGCCTCGACTTGGGCGGCTATGCTGACCCCGCCGTAGACCAGGGCGCTGGTGAGACCCGTACCTTGCCCGTAGCGCGTCACGCTCTCAAAGACCTGCACCGCGAGCTCGCGGGTCGGCACCAGCACCAGGGCGCGGATCGGGCGGGCGGTGTCGCTCGCCGGGTGTTGCATCAGTTGCTCCAGCAGCGGCAGCACAAAAGCGGCGGTCTTGCCTGTGCCGGTCTGGGCCCCCGCCATCAGATCCCGCCCCGCCAGAATGACGGGGATGGCGCGGGCCTGAATGGGGGTCGGCGCAGCATAACCGAGCTCGGTCAGGGTCTGCTGCAAACGGGGGGAGAGGGCCAGTTCGGCAAAGGAGGCAATGGACATAGGGGGCACCAGTGTGGGGTTATCGCGGCCAGGGCCACGATGGAAACAATCATAGTGGCCGGCATGGTAACAGAAGCGGGGGCATGGGCAGAAGGCGGGGGGAGGGGACTGGGCTCTATCTCTCGTCATCTCCCCCAGCTCGGGCTCGGGAGCTGCGCCATGGCGAGCAGCTCCCTGTGCTGGAACACGCTGTACAGGTTAACGGCAGTGAAACACCTCTTCCAGCGCATCCACCACGGCGCGCACCCGGCTGGCCTTCTGCAGGTCAGGGTGGAGCACCAGCCAGATATCGACCGGATCGCTGAGGGCGGGTAGCACCCGTACCAGCTCGGTTTCTTTGTCTGCCAGAAAGGTGGAGAGCAGCGCTATCCCCAGCCCCTGACGGGCCGCCGCCAGCAACAGCAGCTGGGCATTGCACTGCAGCACCACGTTTGGTTCGTGCAGCGGTTCCCCGCACAGGCTGTGCCAGTGGCGGGAGACCAGCTCTTTGGCAAACAGCAGCAGGGCGTGCTGGCTCAGGCCGAGGCCGCACTTGGGCGTGCCGTGTCTGGCCAGATAGTCGTGAGAGGCGTAGAGCCCCATCTCTATGGTGGTGAGGCGTTTGATCACCAGCTCGTCGTTGTCGGGGCGCAGGCCCCGAATGGCGAGATCGGCCTCGAGACAGGCGATGTCACTGACGTTGACCGCCGTCTGCAGGCTGAGACGAATGCCGGGATGGCGCTCGCGCAGCAGGGTGAGGGCGGGCAGCACGAAGGCCTGTGCCAGGGTGTCGGTAGTGGCGATGCGTACCTCGCCGCACAGGCTTTGATCTCCGGCGCTCGCCTTGCGCTCTATGGCCTGGATGGCCTGCTCCATGGCGCTGGCATCGGCCAGCATGGTTTCGCCGAGCGGGCTCAGATCATAGAGTTTGGGGGTGCGGATAAAGAGTTTGGAGCCCAGATTCTGCTCCAGTGCCGTGATGCGTCGCCCGACGGTAGCCTGATCGACCCCCAGCACCCCGGCCGCGCCACGCAGTGTGCCCTGTCTTGCCAATGCCAGAAAAAAACGCGCGTCATCCCAGTTGATCATCGAGCCTCCCACTCAAGTTCCCCCCGCTGGGGCGAGCCCATTAGAAGCCAGCACAGGCGGGATCACAAGCTGAGTGTGACCTGGTGTGCGTGCAAATAGATGCCGATCGCATGCATTATTGAAGCCGCATGATGCATTTGTGCTGCTGTCGGCGGCGCTGTGCGGGCGCTATCATGGCCGCCTCTCACCAGCGGGGTTTGGCCCCGCGCCCATCGGAGCCGTGCATGTCATCACCCTTGTCTACCCCCGGGCCCTACCAGTCGGGCGCTGCCCATGGCGCCATTCTGCTGTTTCTGCCGTCGGCGCTGCTCAACAGCAGCGTGCCTACGCCGCTCTATCCCCACTATCAGCAGATGCTGGCGTTGAGCGATGTGAGCCTCACCCTGATTTATGGTGGCTATGCGGCCGGTGTGCTGATCTCGCTGTTCGGAGTGGGCAATCTGGCGGGCCGGGTGACGGACCTGCGTGCCATGATATTGCCTGCGCTGCTGGCGGTGCTGGGTGGAGCCCTGCTCTTCTCCCTGGCCGATTCGTTCTGGTCGCTGCTGCTGGCGCGGGTCTTGGCTGGCATTGGCACGGGTGCGCTGACCGGCGCCGCCAATGTGGCCTTGCTGCGTTTCGGTCCCCGGGATGGCGGCAAGCGGGCGGCGCTCAGTGCGACCCTCTCTTTCACCGCCGGGCTGGCGCTTGGCCCGGTATTCAGCGGCTTGGCGCTGCAACTGGACTTCTATCCGACTCAACTGCCCTTCCTGCTCATCATGGGACTGGCGACCTGCGCCATGGTCGGCGTTGTGCTCAGCTGGCCCGCCAGCGCACGAGCGCAGCCGCCAGTGGCATCGGGGCAGGGCAAGGGCTCCTTGGGGGAGGGGCTCAAAGCCACGGGAGCGGCGTTCTTCCTCTGCGCCCTGGCTCTGTTTACCGCCTGGGCGGTGGCGGCCAGTCTGCTGGCAATCGGCCCCAAGGTGGCGAGCCAGTTGCTGGGGATGCAGGATCTCGGCCTGTTCGGCTATCTCATCGCAGCCTATCTGGTGTTCTCCGGCCTGTGCCAGCTATGGGCTCGCCGCCTCGATGCCCGCCACACACTGCAGAGCGGCTGCCTTGCCCTGGCGCTCAGCGTGCTGCTATTTACCGGCGCCGTTCACTATCAGTCGTTGTGGCTGGCAGGGTTCGGGCTGCTGGTGTCCGGTTATGCCCAGGGCGCCGCCTTTGTCGGCAGCGCGACTTTGGTCAATCGCATTGCCCCCGGCGCCAGCCACGCCCGGCTGGTGTCGCTCTTCTATGTGATCGCCTATGTGGCCAACTGGGTGCCTGTGCTGCTGGGCTGGGTGAGCGACAGCGTCGGCCTGCTGGCAGCGGTGGATGTGCTTGCCGTCGGCAGCATTCTGATCAGCCTTGGGCTGGCCTGGGTTGTGTCGCGAACCCGCTTCGAGCGAGCCGCGGCCTGAGCCATTTATCCGCCAGCACTTACTCCGCCAAGACTACCCGTTTGGCATCCAGGTGGTGCATCCATTCCCGCAGGATCAACAATACGGCGGCAAAGTGCCGCCCCTTGGGCAAGTGGGCCGCCGCCAGCGGGTCCCCTTCCACCATGGCGGCAAACTGGCCGAACAGCTGCTCTATGCTCTCCCGACTCAGCTCATGGCTGCCGAACTCGCCCGCCAGCGGGACCGGGCTGTGCAGCGTCACCAGCTCGTGGGCCGGAATGCGGGCCGCCAGCGGCATGAGCGCATCCTCCACCACCATGATGGCCCGTTCCAGTTCGTGCGCCGTCGGCGGATCCTGGCGAAACGGCCCCGGTGTCATGGCGTCGAGACCAAATGCCAGCTTGTAGGTGATGGTGATGCCGTCGGCCTGGGTGATCAGCACCTTGCTGATCTGTTCACCCAGATTCAACGCCAGGGTGGGGGCTTGGGGTCTGGTCATGTTGCTTCCTCTGTGATCCCGTCACGGCAAAGCCTATCCATACACCCGCCAGCATGCACTGGCGAGTGCTTTTCTGTTCCCCCCATACAGGTGAAACGGCTTGCAATGCTGATGATAGGTGGCATTCTGGATGTCTAAATGGCTGTTCTTGTTCATCTATCACGATTCAGGAGTTCTGATATGGATATTCGCACCGCTCCCCGGGCCCTTGCGCTCGCCCTCCTGCTTGCCAGCGGCATCGCCGCCGCCAACGAGGCCCTGGTGATCCAGACTGATTTTGGCCTCAAAGATGGCGCAGTGTCAGCCATGAAGGGGGTTGCCTTCGGGGTAGACCGCACTCTGCCGCTCTATGATCTGACCCACGAGATACCGGCTTACAACATCTGGGAAGGGGCTTACCGCCTCTATCAGACCCTGCAGTATTGGCCCAAAGGCACTGTGTTTGTCAGCGTGGTAGATCCCGGTGTGGGCACAGATCGCCACTCTGTGGTGCTCAAAACCAGGAGTGGCCACTACATAGTCACCCCGGATAACGGCACTTTGACCCTGGTGGCCGAGCACTTCGGCATAGACGCTGTGCGTCAGATCGATGAGAAAACCAACCGTCTCAAGGGATCCGAGAAGTCTTACACCTTCCACGGTCGCGATGTTTACGCCTATACGGGCGCACGGCTCGCCTCCGGCGCCATCAGCTATGAGCAGGTGGGCCCGCTGCTGCCCGCAGACGTGGTCAAGATCCCTTATCAGCCGGCTGTGGCCGAGAAAGATGGCACCCTCAAGGGCACAATCCCGATCCTGGATGTGCAGTACGGCAACGTCTGGACCAATATCGACGAGACACTGCTGACTCAGGTGGGGGTCAACAAGGGGGACAAGGCCTGTATCAAGATCAGTGAAGGGGATGTGGTCAGGTATGACGGCAAGGCCCCTTACGTCAGCAGCTTCGGCGACGTGCCGGAAGGCCAGCCGCTGGTCTACCTCAACAGCCTGTTGCAGGTCTCGGTTGCTCTCAACATGGACAGCTTCGCCGCCAAACATCAGGTGCAGTCGGGTGCCAACTGGCATATCAGTTTGAAAAAGTGTTCATGATCATCCGCTGACACACATAAAAACGGGCGCCTTGGCGCCCGTTTTGTTGCTGCTTACCGCAGCGCGGCGGGAGGCGGCACTTCCGTGTAGTGCCCGTCAATCTCCCGCTGATAGTAGTGGCCGTCTCTGACGTAGTAGCGGCGACCATCCAGATCCAGCGGGATGAGGTGGATCTCCGTTTGCACCAAGATGGCTTGAGTGGGTGGCGTGACCACCACATAGTGGCTCTCCTGTTGCTGGTAATAGATGCCGCCGAGCACATAGTAGGTGAGCCCCGCCAGCAATATGGTCTCCACCCCGCCAGGCAGCCTGTCAATGCGATGGCCCGGCGCCGGGGCTGACCAGGGGCCTGCGTAGTGACCATGGCGGAGAGCGGAAGGTGGCATGTCTCGTCCCGGCGGGCCGCCCGGTCTGCCCATCTCGCCCGGGCCCGCGAGCGCAGGAAGGGTGATGAACAGCGCCAGCGCCCACGGCCAGAAGCGATCCTTGTTCACCTTATTGGCCCTTGAGCGGGGCAGTGGTGGGCTGGGCCCGGATGGCTTGCGGCGGCAACTCCCGCACACTGATCACCACCTCATAGCGTTTGTCTGTCTCGGCGGCAGGGATGTTCTTGAACAGCTCCTGAGCAGTCGCCTGGGGATCCTTGCTCTGCTTGCTGGCCTGATAGAGTACCGAGGGTGGCGGCATATGAGCGCCGGGGCGATCGGGAAGGGGAGGCTGCATGTCGCTGGCCTGCACAAACAGGCTGCCGAGCAGCAGGGGCAAGAGGAGGGCTTTGCATGACATGGGATGACTCCATCCGGGTGAATATGGCCCATCAAACGCCACACCCATGCTGCGCTCAATCGCTTTTACACACCCTTTTCACCCCCTTTACAGTTGTGACAACGGGCGCCAGAGCGCCCGTTGTGTGTCATGAAACCGGGTCGGCCTCAAAACTCGTTGGAGAGCGCCTTGTAACCTTTGACCAGGTCTATGTTGGTGTGAGCCACATCTTCGGAAAACTCGGTGGCATCCACAGTGACTCTGGGGATCTCGGCCAGATCGCTCTGCTGGTTGATGCGGGTGGTGGAGGGCACATAGAAGCCGGGGGGCAGATCGCAGCCATCCACCACAGAGTTGTGGCGCACCACTGAACCTTCACCTATATGGCAGTTGAACAGCACGCTGTTGAAGCCGATGAAGACCCGGTTACCGACTTCGCAGGGCCCGTGCACTATGCTGCGGTGGGCGATGGAGGTGTACTCGCCTATGGTGACGGCAGCGCCGGATTTGGAGTGGATCACCACCCCGTCCTGAATGTTGGAGTTGGCGCCGATGACGATGGGCTCCATGTCGCCATTGGCATCCACCTCGTCGGCGCGGATCACCACATAGGGGCCGACAAACACGTTTTCCTTGATGATCACCTTGCCACAGATGATGGCTGTCTTGTCGATATAGGCGGACTCGTCGATGACCGGCAGGTGGCCGGATGGATTCTTGCGGATCATGTTGCATCCTGTTGAAGATGAAATCGGGATGGGGAAAGGGCGAGGCATGAGGGCCTGCCGGTGGGTCAGCTTACGCCTGTGGAACGGGAGGGGGAACCCTTTACTGGTCTGACCCCCAGGGGCGCGCTGTCATCTTGCCGGGGTGTTCCCTCTTCTCAAAATATGGGAGCATGACGTCTGACGACGGGGCTGCGCTGCCGCGTTGGCACTCTTTTGATATAACGCTGGAACCCAAGATGAAGAAGATTGTTGTGCTGCTCGGCACCCTGCTGCTCTCCCCCTTGTACTCTTCTGCCGTGCAGGCCAAGGGGCAAGCGGGCGAGTTTGACTATTATGCTCTGGCGCTCTCCTGGTCGCCGGAGCATTGCGCCATCAAACCGGCCGATCGGGATCAATGCTCCCGCCAGCTGGGCTTCGTGCTGCACGGCCTCTGGCCCCAGTACCAGCGAGGCTACCCGAGCAGCTGTTCCCGCGAGCGGCTGGATCCTGACATGGAGCAGCAGTTTGCCGGGCTCTACCCCAGCCGCTTTCTCTATCGCCATGAGTGGGAGAAACACGGTACCTGCTCAGGCCTCAGCCAGCGCCAGTATCATCAGCTGGCCAGCGACCTGCGTCAGAAGGTGAAGATCCCGGCCGCGTATCAGTCCCCTGCCGAGCCTCTGCGCAAAAGCCGCTTCCAGCTCAAGGCGGATCTGGCCAGTGCCAACGACTGGCTGGCGCCAGACAACATCACGGTTGCCTGTGCCGACGGCGGTCGCTTCCTGCGGGAGGTCTACATCTGCATCAACAAGGAGGGGACGGATGCCGTCACCTGTTCCGACGAGATGCAAAAGCGTGAACTGCGCTCCTGCGGTCAGCCGGACTTCCTGCTGCGCAGCGTGCGCTGATCACTCTCTATCTTCATCGGGCCCCTTGCGGGCCTGATGTTCAAATACCGCCATAGGAAAGGAGTCTGGGCAATGACCGACATGAAACAGTTCTCGGCACAGGAACGAAGCTTGCTGCTTGGGGTGAAAGGGGTGGGTCCCACCGTCATAGAGCGGCTCGAACAGCTGGGTTACCACACACTGAGCGAGCTGGCCGAGGCGGATACAGCCCATATAGTCCAGCTGGTGGCCAGCATGCTGGGGTCGACCTGCTGGCAGAACAGCCCTCAGGCCCGCGGCGCCATCGATGGCGCCATAGCGCTGGCGCGCAGTCAGGTCGCTGCTGTTTCGGACTGTACGCGGGGTACTTAGCCATGAAGCTGTTTGCAGAGCTCGGGATACGTTATCCCATCATTCAGGCCCCCATGGCGGGAGTGCAAAACAGTGCTCTGGCGCTGGCCGTCACCGGCGTGGGTTGTCTGGGCTCCTTACCGGCGGCCATGCTCAGTCCGACTGACCTGCGAAGCGAGCTCGCTCGGCTTGCCGCCAGCGGTCTGGGGCCATTCAACATCAACTTCTTCTGTCATCAGCAAGGGGATCCCGATCCGCAGCAGGTTGCACGCTGGCAACAGGCGCTGGCGCCTTTTTATGCCGAGTTCGGTGTGAGTACCGATGCTGTATCGAGTGGGCCAGGTCGTGCCCCATTCAACGCCGAGCATGCCGCCATCCTGACCGAGTTCAAACCCGCGGTAGTCAGCTTTCATTTCGGCCTGCCCGAACCGGGCCTGCTGGCCCGGGTGAAAGCCACGGGAGCAAAAGTGTTTGCCAGTGCGACCACGGTAGCAGAAGCGAAGTGGCTGGCTCGTCATGGCGCCGATGCCATCATAGCGCAGGGGCTGGAGGCCGGCGGCCATCGAGGCCACTTCCTCAATGAGGATCTCGCCTGGCAGCAAGGTACCTTTACCTTGCTGCCACAAATAGTCGCGGCGGTAGAGCTGCCCGTCATCGCCGCCGGTGGCATAGTCGATGGCAAAGGTATCGGGGCCGCCCTGTCGTTGGGCGCCAGCGCCGTCCAGATGGGAACTGCCTTCCTCTGCTGTCATGAGGCGACGACCTCTGCCCTGCATCGCGCCGCGATTCATTCTGCCCAGAGCCAGCACACTGCCCTGACCAAGGTGTTCAGCGGCCGCCCGGCGCGAGGGATAGTCAACCGGCTGATGCGGGAGCCGGGCTCGCTCTCGGATCTGGCACCTGACTTCCCCCATGCCAGCAGTGCGCTGGCTCCGTTGCGTGCGGCCGCTGAAAAGGTGGGTGATAGTGGCTTCTCGCCATTGTGGGCGGGGCAGAATGTATCGGGTTGCCGTGACCTCCCGGCCGCCGAGTTGATCGCCGCATGGGTGAAAGAAGCGGGCCTGGCGTGATCGCTTCTTTATATAGGTCGATGAGCGGGAGGGTCGGCATGCAAGGAGTGGCACTTCCACTGGCTAAATGTGGGGCACTCATGATGCCAATAGTGCCGTTTTACGGCATTTCTGTGGATAAGTTTGTACAAAAGCTGTGGTTGGTTATGAATAACTAAAAAAGTGCCGATTTTTGCAGTTTTATTGCATTGAGGGCCTTGCCAACGCGATCAATCTCTCTATAATGCGCCACATCGACAGGGCAAGCGGCAACGCAATCAAGCCAGTCGGTGCCTCGAAAAGCCTTTGAAAATAAGGCTTGACTCGAGAAGGCGGTTGAGTAGAATTCCACTCCCGCAGCAACACACTGTTGCGTCGCTCTTTAACAATTTGAATCAAGCAATCTGTGTGGGCACTCAC